>CAJCJC010000351.1 GCA_903970575.1 Alphaproteobacteria bacterium | reverse complement strand
TGAAAATACTTGGCGTCTTGGCGCCTTGGCGGTTCCATGCAGGTTCGCCTCCAGTCGCTAAACCCAGGGCAAGGACCCTGCGGTAAAATTCTTTCCGCCGCCAATTTCGCGGTTCTTCGGCCCAAGGCGCCGCCGATTTTCCTTGCGGATCACGAAACTCGGTATATATCTCCGGCATCCATCAATAAACGCGGCTTTTGCTGCTGACTGGTACGGTCCAGTCGGGTGGCGGAGCTTTTGATTCATCGACATGGTTCAACATTCACGGATCGAGACGCTGATCGCCCCCGTCGCCGAACACCTTGGCTATGAGCTTGTGCGCGTGCGGCTGCAGGGGGGCTCGCGGGCAGTTTTGCAGATCATGGCCGAACGGCGCGACCGGCAAGCCATGAAGGTCGAGGACTGCGCCCGGCTTTCGCGCGAGATATCGCCGGTGCTGGACGCGGCGGACCCGATCGAGGCGGAATATGTCCTGGAAGTCAGTTCACCCGGAATCGACCGTCCGCTGATGAAACCGGCGGATTACGCCCGGTTCGTCGGGCACGAGGCGAAGCTGGAACTGGATGCGCCGCTCGGCGGCAGAAAGCGCTTTCAAGGCGAGATCGGAGCCCTGGGCGCCGAAGCCGTCACACTCTTCGTTGACAAGAGCCCGATCGAATTGCCGTTCACTTGTATCGCCAGCGCGAAACTGATCCTGACCGACCGCCTGATCGCGGCGGTGCAGGACGAGGAACGCGCCGCCCGATCGGCGTCGGACACCCCTTTTAACCAGGCGCTCCATGCTTAAGGCGCCCTTTTCCAGAGAGATCAAGAGAGGTCTCATATGATCGAATTATTGCAAGTCGCCGACCAGGTCGCGCGCGAAAAAAACATCGACCGCGACGAAGTGGTCGAGGCCATGGAGCAGGCGATCCAGAAGGCCGGCCGCTCCAAATATGGCCATGAACACGACATCCGCGCGACGATCGATCGCCGGACCGGCGAGATTTCGCTGAAGCGATTCCGCGAGGTCGCGGATTTGGTCGAGAACGAGGCGACGCAATTGTCGCTCGACGACGCGCGCCGCGAAAAGCCGAACGCGGAGCTGGGCGAATTCCTGGTCGAGGACCTGCCCCCCATCGATTTCGGCCGCATTCCGGCGCAGATGGCCAAGCAGGTCATCGTCCAGCGGGTGCGGGACGCGGAGCGGCAGCGCCAGTACAAGGAATACAAGGACCGCGTCGGCGAAATCGTCAACGGGATCGTGAAGCGCGTCGAATACGGCAACGTCACCGTCGAGCTTGGCCGCGCGGAAGCTATCCTGCGGCGCGACGAGACCCTGCCGCGCGAGCATTTCAAGAACGGCGACCGCGTGCGCGCCTATATCTATGACGTTCGCGAGGAGCCGCGCGGCCCGCAGATATTCCTGTCGCGCACGCATCCCCAGTTCATGGCCAAGCTGTTCATGCAGGAAGTGCCGGAGATTTACGACGGCATCATCACCATCAAATCCGTGGCGCGCGACCCCGGCAGCCGGGCCAAGATTGGCGTCGTCAGCAAGGACAGCTCGATCGATCCGGTCGGGGCCTGCGTGGGCATGCGCGGCAGCCGCGTGCAGGCGGTGGTGGGCGAATTGCAGGGCGAAAAGATCGACATCATTCCCTGGAGCAACGATCCGGCGACCTTCGTCGTCAACGCGCTCGCGCCCGCCGAAGTCACCAAGGTGGTGCTGGACGATATCAGCCATCGTATCGAAGTCGTGGTCCCGGACGACCAGTTGAGCCAGGCTATCGGGCGGCGAGGGCAGAATGTCCGCCTCGCCTCCATGCTGACCGGGTGGGACATCGACATCCTGACCGAAGCCGAGGAATCGGAACGTCGGACCGAGGAAACGAAGACCCGCTCGACGCTGTTCATCGCGGCCCTGGACGTGGACGACGTGATCGCCCATCTGTTGGTGGCGGAAGGATTTTCCTCTGTCGAGGAAATCGCCGGCACCGATATCGAGGAATTGGCGCAGATCGAAGGCTTCGACGAAGACGTCGCGGCGGAGCTTCAGGATCGCGCCCGGGTCTATCTGGACGCCCGGGACGCCGAACTTTCGGAACAAAGGCGCGCGCTGGGCGTCGTCGACGAAGTCGCGGAGCTGGAGGGCTTGACGCCGGCCATGCTGGTGGCGCTCGGCGAAAAAGGCGTGAAGACGCTGGACGATCTGGGCGACCTCGCGACCGACGAGCTGATCGAGATCGTTGGCGCGGACGCCTTGGCGGCCGACGCGGCGGAACCGATCATCATGGCGGCGCGGGCGCATTGGTTCGCTGACGAGGCGGCGCCGCAATAGGAGCCCCATATCCCCATATGGATCAGTCGATGACGGACGACTCGCATGACGACGTGGGGCCTGACGCGGAAACAGGACCGCTTCGCCGCTGCGTCGCAAGTGGAGAAAGTCTCGATCCCAGGCGGATGATCCGGTTCGTCGTCGGCCCAGAGGATCGACTCGTACCCGATCTCGCGGGTAAATTGCCCGGGAGAGGAATTTGGGTCAGCGCCCGGCGGGACATGCTGACGAAGGCCGTAGGGAAGCATTTGTTCGCGCGGGCCGCGCGTCGACCCGTCAAGGTCGATCCCGATCTGCCGGCATTGGTCGATCGTCTGATCGAGCGGCAGTGCCTGGACATGATCGGGCTCGCGCGCCGCGCCGGGGCGGCCGTGGCCGGCTTTGAAAAAGTCGAGGCCATGCTGCGGAAAGGGCCGGTCGGCGTTTTGGTCGAAGCCGCCGATGGCGCGGCCGATGGGCGCGGCAAGCTGAGGCGGCTCGCGCCCGACGCGCGCGTGGTCTCGCTGCTTTCGGCGGCCTCGCTGGCCGACGCGATGGGACGAGAGGGCGTGGTGGTTCACGCCGCGATCAGGCGAGGTAAACTCGCCGAGCAATTTATCGCCGCCGCGGACCGGCTCGCCGGTCTGCGCGGCATGACGTAGAGTGTCGTGCGATCGCGCCCTCTGGGGCAAGGTCGCGCGTGATGATTTGGGCGTTGCGTATGATCGGCGGATTGAGCGAACAGGTGATGTCACCGATTCGCCTTCCGTCCTGCGATTTCAACGATAAGTTCCGCATGGGCGAGAACTGGGTTGGGACCGGACTTGAAGTGGATACCGGACTGTCATGAGCGAGAATAAAGAGCAAGAACCGAAGAAAGTCTTGAGCCTGTCTGGCAGGCCCAAGCTTGAACTGAAGGGGCGCGGCCCGGACACCTCGTCCCAGGTTCGCCAACAGTTCTCGCATGGCCGGTCGAAGCAGGTGACCGTCGAGGTCAAGCCGAAGCGGACGATACTGAAGCCGGCGATCCCAGCCGCCCCGCCCGAGATTGTCCAGCCCGAGCCCGAGCCTTCGGCGCGCCGCCCCGAAGCGGCCCCGGCGCGTCCGGCCCCGCAACTTCGCCAATTGACGAATGAAGAGCGCGAGGCCCGCCAGCGCGCCCTCCTGCGTTCCGCGTCGCAGAGCGAGGAACGCCGCGCGCCCGAAAACGACGCCCCGATCCTCTCGGCGGAGCCCGATGGGCCCATTTCCGAGCCGGTCGCCGAAGTTCGCGTCTCGCTCGACCCAGAGAGTCGCCGCCAGCGCGAGATGGAAGAGCTGAG
>CAJCJC010000350.1 GCA_903970575.1 Alphaproteobacteria bacterium | reverse complement strand
GATCCCCGACGATCGATTCAAACAATTGAACGCCAATTCCCTCGATCCGATACCCTCCGACCGAACGCAGAACATCGTCACCCGCACGAAGCAGGTAGTCATCGATAAAAGCTTTAGAGAAAGGGCGCATCGATAATTCAGCCATTGTGGTCGCCCGCCATACCTCGCCCTCATCGCGCAAAAGAATCGCCGATGAAACTAAGCGGTGAGTCTTGCCCGAAAGCCGGGCAAGCTGATTCGCGGCCGAGGCGCGATCGGCTGGCTTATCGAACCACTCGTCCGCGCAATCCAACATCTGATCGGCCGCAAGCACAAGTCGCCCGGGCCAGCGCGGCGAGACTGCTTTCGCTTTCGCCAGAGCCAAATAGGCAGCGGTTTCGAGAACTGTTAGGCCGCGCGACCGACAATCGTCCTTTACCGAAGCCTCGTCGATTTCAGGTTTATCAACGACAACGCGAAGCCCTGCCGATTCCAAAATCAAACGACGCGTGGCGCTGCCCGAGGCAAGGACAATCTCCTCCATCAGAAATGCAGCGCCTCGGCCGAGATAACGTTCTTTCGCGCCAGTATTTTAATGATTTCCGCCGCCGTCTCCTCGATCGAACGCCTGGTCACATCGATCACCGGCCAACCCATTTTGGTATAGAATCGCCGGGCTTCGTTGACCTCGTTCCGCACGGCCTCCATGTCCGCATACGCGGTCACTTCGGTCTGGTTTAGCATACGAAGTCGGTTGCGCCTGATCGACACAAGCCGTTCGGGGTCCTCGGTCAGGCCAACGATCATCGGCGCAGTGGGGGATAATAATATACTTGGTAAGGGCGATCCCGGCACGAATGGCACATTCCCCGCCTTGATACCACGATTGGCCAGATAGATGCAGGTCGGAGTCTTTGACGTCCGCGATACACCCACCAAAATCACGTCCGCGCTTTCCAACTTAGATGGCGATTGGCCATCGTCCTGGCGCATAGCGAAATCCATTGCGTCAAGGCGCGAGAAATATTCCTCACCCATCGTGTGCTGGCGTCCAGGTTGAGCCTTGCTTTCAAGCCCGAGGAAGGCGGCCAAACCTTTCATGATGGGGTCCAACATTGGCACGCACGGCACCTGTAAATCACGAGCAGTGGTCTCAAGCTTGGCGCGCAAGTCCCTATCGACGAGCGTATAGATCACGATACCGGGTTTTTCCGCGATACCTTCAAGAGCCAGATTGAGTTGCCGTTGCGTGCGCACCAAATTCCAGAAATGCTCGATCGGCCGTACCCCATCGAATTGCGCGGCGCAAGCGCGAGCGGCGGCGATCACGGTTTCTCCAGTGGCGTCCGAAACGAGGTGCATGTGAAATTCGCGCAAGAAAATTCCCCTATTTCACGCGATCAAGCTTGGGATCAAATTGTGGATCATTTTTAGCTCGAAAGCTTCGGGTAAAAGCCATGCACATTCATCCTGGGAATGGCAACGGTCCACCAAACATGTGAACGAATTTTGCTGCGCCTGCGCTAAAAACAGGATTTATGACGCATCCGATGATCCATCACCATGATTCACATCTGTCCGGGGATTGGAAAAGCAGGCTTTTCAACAACATTTTGGGCATTCCATTCCCTTGTCGAAAGCCTTGGAGACCTCACGCAAAACCCTGTGGATAAAATCACAGAGCCGAATAATCCCCGAATCTCACCGGTATCCTTCTACCTACAACAAATCTAAAAGAAGATTCTTGAATCAGGAATGCAAAAACCCATGCACGCGGAATCGTCGAATCTCAAACCGTTTTTAGCTGTCTTAAAAGGAGAGGCGATTCGTCCGGCGCCTATCTGGCTGATGCGACAAGCGGGCCGTTACCTGCCGGAATATCGCGCGCTCCGAAAACAGGCCAAAAATTTTCTGGATTTCTGCTTTCGTCCGGACCTTGCGATCGAGGCGACACTTCAGCCGATCCGCCGTTATGGCTTGGACGCGGCGATCCTTTTCTCGGACATTCTGACGATTCCCTGGGGTCTCGGGCAAAAGGTGGAATTTCTTGAGGGAGAGGGGCCAAGGCTCGCTCCCATACGGGTCGCGGCGGATGTTGATCGACTTGAAACAGCAAGCGTGGTTCAGCGGCTTTCTCCGGTCTATGAGACCGTGTCCGGCGTCGCCGCCGTCCTCCCCCATCAGACCGCGCTGATCGGCTTTGCCGGCGCGCCCTGGACCGTGGCCGCCTATATGATTGAGGGCGGCGGGAGCAAGGATTTCCTGATCGCCAAGGAGTGGGCGCTCTCTCACCCCGATCTTTTCGAGCGGTTGATGTCACTGCTCGTGGCCGCGACCGTCGATCATCTGTCCGCCCAGATCGACGCCGGCGCCGAGGCGGTGCAGATTTTTGACAGCTGGTCGGGCGCCCTCGCTGAGTCGGAATTCAGGCGCTGGGTGGTGGCGCCGTCTCGGGCGATCGCCAAGGCGCTCAAGGCGCGTCATCCCGACACCCCGCTGATCGGTTTTCCGCGTGGGGCCGGCGGCATGCTGGGCGTCTATGGACGAGAGACAGGCGTCACCGCCATCGGGCTCGACACCAATGTTCCGCTGGACTGGGCCTTTACGCAGCTCCCGCCCGGCCTGCCGGTTCAGGGCAATCTCGACCCCGCCGTTCTTGTGATCGGCGGCGCCGTGATGGCGGACCGGGTCCGCGCCATCCTCGCCAGCGCCGAGGGCCGTCCCCTCATCTTCAATCTTGGACATGGCGTTCCCATGACGACGCCGCCTGAACACGTCGCCGAGCTCGTCGCGCTTGTGCGTGGCGCATGAATAAACGCGTCGCGATTGTTCTGTTCAATTTGGGTGGTCCCGACGCGCCGGAATCGGTGCGGCCTTTCCTGTTCAATCTCTTCAACGACAAGGCCATTTTCAGCATCCCGCAACCGTTTCGAAGCTGGCTCGCCGCCTTCGTCGCCAAGCGACGCGCCCCGATCGCGGGAGAAATCTACAAACATCTCGGCGGCGGATCGCCCTTGCTAGCGAATACCGAGGCTCAGGCTGCCTCCTTGCACGCGGCGCTCGGAGGCGGCGATGATCTGCGGGTCTTCATCGCGATGCGCTATTGGCATCCTTTCACCGACCAAACCGTGGCCGACGTTCAGGCATGGGGTCCGTCTGAGATCGTGCTGCTGCCGTTATATCCCCAATTTTCAACGACGACCGCCGCGTCAAGCCTCGGCGCTTGGCGCAAGGCCGCTAGGGCGCTCAGGCTCAAGGCGCCCGCCCGGGCGATCTGCTGTTACCCGACCGCGCCTGGATTCATCCAGGCGGTGGCCGAACTGGTCGTTCCCGCGCTCGAGCAGGCGAGCGCACATGGGGTCCCGCGTCTGTTGCTATCGGCCCATGGCCTGCCCGAAAAAGTGGTCAGGGGCGGCGACCCCTATCAATATCAATGCGAGCATACAGCGCAGGCGATCATGGACCTGATCGCCCGGGATCATCCCAAATGGGCGGATGTCGACTGGACGGTCTGTTACCAAAGCCGCGTCGGCCCCCTCAAGTGGATACAGCCATCAACCGACGAGGAGATAAGGCGCGCAGCGCAGGACGCCGTACCGGTGGTGATCGCGCCGATCGCCTTCATCTCCGAACACTCCGAAACCTTGGTCGAAATCGAAATCGAATATCGCGCCATGGCGGCCGAGCTTGGCGTGCCGTATTTCGTCCGGGTCCCGGCGGTCGCCACCGCGCCGGCCTTTATCGGCGCCCTGGCCGATCTGGTCCGCCAGTCACAAGCCGACGCCGCGCCGATCCGATCGGGGTGCGGCGCCCGCATCTGCCCCACCGCGTTCAAAGGATGCCCTATTGCAAGCTGACGCATTTTACCTGTGGATTAAGGCGCTTCACGTCATCGCCGTCATCGCCTGGATGGCCGGCATGTTCTATCTGCCCCGACTTTTCGTCTATCACGCCGCGTCGCCGATCGGCTCGCCCCAAAGCGAGACGTTCAAGGTGATGGAGGCGAAGCTAATGCGGATCATCATGATGCCGGCCGCGACCCTCACCTGGCTGATGGGCGCCGCCATGCTGACGCTCAACCCGGCCCTGCTGGGCGAGCCCTGGCTGATGGTGAAGCTCGCCTTCGTCATCGGCCTCACCGCCATGCATGTCGTGATGGTCGGCTGGCGCAAGGCCTTCGCCGAGGACCGTAACCGTCATTCCGAGAAATTCTACCGCATGATGAATGAGGTCCCAACCTTGGCCCTCATGGTCATCGTCGTCATGGTGATCGTCCGCCCGTTTTAGCCGTCCTCACGCCCGCGCCTTCGCGATATACAAGTCGATCACCTGATCCAACACGGACAGCGGCAGCGCCCCTGACAGCAACCCCGCATCGTGGAAGCTCTTGATGTCGAATTTCGCGCCCAGGGCCCGCCGCGCCTTGTCCCGGGCCTTCAGCCAGGTCAGCTTGCCGACCATATAGCTGCAGGCTTGGCCCGGCCACACGCAGTATCGCTCGATCTCGGTGATCGCCCCGCTCTCCTTGTCGCCCAGCGCGTCGACATAATAGGCCACGGCTTTTTCCCGGCTCCACCCCTTGGCGTGCAATCCGGAATCGACGACCAGCCGCACCGCGCGGAACAGGGCGTCATGCAACTGCCCGATCTTGCCCAGCGGATCGGAATCATACAGCCCCATCTCCACCGCCAGCTGTTCCGCGTACAGCGCCCAGCCTTCGCCGTAACCCGAAAACCACACCATTTTGCGGATCAGCGGCAGGTCCGTCATCTCGTTCACCAGCGTCAGCTGCAGATGGTGGCCGGGGATCGATTCGTGGAAG
>CAJCJC010000349.1 GCA_903970575.1 Alphaproteobacteria bacterium | reverse complement strand
TTTCCTGAACGGCGCCGGCATCATGGCCAAGTTGGAATCCGTGCCGATCGCGGCGACCGGAGGGTTTAAGGTGGTCGCGGTCGACTATCGCCAGGGACCAGAATTCAAATTCCCCGCGGCGACCGAAGACGTCGTCAAGGTCTATAAGGCGCTGCTGACCACCTATCGTCCCCGGAATATCGGTATCTATGGCTGCTCCGCCGGTGGATTTTTGACGGCGGAAACGATCGCGTTGCTCGAAAAGGAACACCTGCCACTGCCGGGCGCGATCGGCATATTCTGCGCCTCCGCCGGCGGCTGGTCCGGCGGCGATTCCACCTATCTGGCGGCGCCCTTCGAACGCGGGACGCCGCCCGCGTCCTCCGCCCATGACTCGGTCACCGACGTCTCCTATTTCAGCGATGTCGATATGAAGGACCCTGCCGTATCGCCGGTTTTTTCGCCTGAGATTCTCGCGCGCTTTCCACCCACGCTGGTCATTACCGGCACCCGCGACACGGCCATGAGCGCGGCCATTCATACGCATGCCGAACTTGTGAAGCAGGGCGTCGACGCGGACTTGCATGTCTGGGACGGCGTCGGCCACGGGTTCTTTCTCGATGCCCGGTTCCCCGAATCCAAGGAAGCCTATGCGGTCATCGTCAGGTTCTTCGACCGCCATTTGGGGAAATAGACCGTGCTGCTGAACCGCGATAGAGCCGATGCGATCATGGACAGGGCCGGGGTGGCGGCGGTGGTCGCGACCACGCCGATCAATGTCTATTATCTCAGCAGTTGGGCGACGGACGCGGCCTGGGCCTTCGGCGATTTGGCGCTCGTTGTGTTGCCGCGCGACAGGGCGCTGCCGCCGGCGGTGATCACCATCGAAATCGATTCCGGCCAGCCGCAGCAGCGGGACGGCACGTGGATGGACATGGTGCGTCCCTATCGCCGCACGGCGGGCATCGGCGCGGGCGGTAAATCGGTCAGCGGGGATGTCGGCGCCCTGCCGCCGGACCATGCTTCCGCCGTGGCGAGTTACCTGTGGGAATTCGGGCTGCTCGATTCGCGTATCGCCTTCGAGGATCGCGGGCTTGGCTATGACATCAAGGCGGCGACGAACGCCGCGCTGGAGATCGCCGAGGGGCGCGACCTGCTGCGCGATATCAGGATGGTGAAAACGTCAGCCGAGCTGGTGCTGATGCGCGCCGCGGCGCGTAAGACCGAGCTTGGCATCATCGCGGCGGCCGAGGCGGTGGCAGCCGGCGCAACCTGCGCGGAGGCGGAGCGGGTGTTCTGGTCCGCCGTGCCGCTCTTCGGCGGTCGGCCGGTTTTTCTGTTGATCACGCCATACCGACCCGGAATCGGGCGTCTGCGCAAATCCGACGCTTTACAGCCGGGCGATACCGTCACCTTCGACGCCACCGCCGAGTTCGATCATTATTCCAGTGACATCGGCCGCACCGCCGTGATCGGAGAGCCCAGCGCCGAGCAACGTCGACGATTCAACGCGATCCGTACCGGCTGGCGGGATGCGCTGCCGGAGTTTCGGCCGGGGGTCTGGTCCAACGCGGTGGAGCGAAAGGTGGTGCAGCATATTCAGGCGGCGGGCAATCCGGATTTCCTCGGTGTCGGCATCCATTCGGTCGGCCTGGAGCACACCGACCACCCGCACCCCGGCAACGCGCTTGCCCCGTTCGAACTGATCGACGGCGTGGTGCTCAGCTGCGACTGTCCCTGGATCGGCCCCGCGATCGGCAAGTTCCATTTCGAGGACCTGATTCATCTTCACGATGGCGCGGTCGAGACTCTGAACGATTCGGACAGCCGTCTTTTCGCCTGCGTCGACGGCCGCACGATACGGGTCGAGTGACAGGACCTACCCCACGGGTTTCTGGCAGATATAGTCCCGCAGGAAGGGTTGGCTCTCGCCGCCTTCGAGGAGCGTGAATCCCGCTTCCTTAAGCGTTCCGACAAAGTCCGAATTGATGAACTCCTGACTCCAGGGCTCCTCGTTCAGCGTGTGGTCCTTCCAGCTCATGTATTTGCCGAACGGGGCGTGCTTGCGGTTGGTCTGGAAGTCCCGGATGAAGAAGATTCCGCCGGGCTTCAAGACCCGCAAGACTTCTTTCAGAATGCTGGGCGTCACCTTTTGCGGCACTTCATGGAACAGGATATAGGCGGTTACGATATCGAACGATTCGTCCTCGAACCGCGTATCTTCCGCCAGGCGCTGGGTGTAGTTGACGTCGATACCCCACTCTACCGCCTGCTTATGGGCATAGCGCAGCATGGGCGCGCCGACATCGAGACCCCAGACGGTCGCCTCGGGGAACACCTCTTTCATCGCCACGGTCAATTGACCGATGCCGCAGCCGATATCGAGGATTCGCTCCACTTTCCCATAGGCTGGTAACGGAACCGACCGCGCCATCGCGGTATAGAGTTCGTTCTGGTCGTTGCGGCCGCGATAGAAACTCATCGTGGAGTAGTAATAGATTTGGCCCGCGAATTCCTCGCCGACATAGCCGCCGGGCTGCGTGTGAATCTCGTGCCGCGCGTAATCGGGAATGTCCAGGCCGGGGTCGAGTTCCAGTAAGCCGGGGCCGGCGCTGTCGGCCGCTTTCAGTCCCTCGCGGTAAAAATTCGCGTTGCTCTGGAACTCGTCATGCAGGCTCTTATGCGCCATCTGCTGGCAATTCATCCAAGTGCGGACGAAGGAGCCGACCAAGGGATTGCTTTCCAGCGTCGCGATCATCGCGTCGGGCGGCGGCGCGCGATGGTCCGGCATCTCGAAGTCGGCCAGTAATTTCTCGGCCCGCGCGGTCGCCGCCCGTCCATAATCCGCCGACATCCATTGCCGGAAGCCGGTCAGGAAATCGTGATAGCTTTCAAGATCGACGCTGGGAAACCGCTGAAGCCGCCCAATCGAACCGCGATCTATCTTCATGGCCCTCTCCTCCATAACCAATTTCACGTTACGATGCTTCGGGGTCTCGCGCCAAAACGCCGTAGACGCGGCGGACGAAGGCGTCGCGTTCCCTTTGCAGCTCGGCTTGCTCGTCCTTGGGCATGATATGGGTCTCGATCGCCTCTCGCGTCACGGCTCCGCCTGACTCCAGCAATTGTTCGACGATGCGCAACCTTCTGCGGTTGGCCCATGTCTCTGCGCCCAGCTCGAGAACGATCTTGACCAGATTGTCGATCATCGGGTGGCCCAGGAACACCTCTCGGTCGGTATAGGCCATGTCGCCGGGACGGGCCGGAATGAACGCCACGGTATGGGTTGCGGTATCCTTGTCAGCCGCCATCGCGGGAAATCCTCGATCAGTTGTTCAGGCCACTCTCGAAACGCCGGCCGGCGTCTCTTCCCCGGTTAAACGCTCGGGATCACGGCGCCGTTCGCGCCTTGATCATCGCTCCGCGCAGCGGACGCTCCGGCAAGAACCGGACGCACAGGAACGCGGCGACCGCGAAGCACGCGGCCATAAGATAGACCGAACTCAGCCCATGTTGATACGCGCCGATTATCGCGTGGTCCCGCGCCGACATCGCCGCGCCGGCGGACGCCGCGTCCGAGGTCAGCAGATCGCGGATCGCGGCGCCGTTGGCGCCCAAGCCACCGGGAAGCGCGGCCTGGACCCGCCAATTCATGATTGTCCCCGCCAGCGTAACGCCAAAGGCGCCGCCCAGCGTTCGAAAGAAGATCGATGTCGCGGTCGCCGCGCCGAGGTCGGCGGGATCGACCGCGTTCTGAAGGGCCATCGTCAGAATGGGAAGAACGAGGCCGGAGCCTATTCCGAGCAGGAAGATCAGGCTCAGCATCAAGGCCATGCGCGTCTCCTGGCTCGCGACCACGCGGGAGAGCGAGAAATCCGCGATCGCGACCAACGCCAATCCGACGACCGGAAGCAGTTTATAGCGCCCGATCGCGGATACGATCCTGCCACCCGCGATCGACGAGGCGATCAGGCCCAACATCAACGGCACGGTCATCAATCCCGCATGGGATGGGCTCATGCCCAGGACCAGCTGAAAGAACAGCGGCAGGAATAGCCCAACGCCCTGTAGAGCGACGAAGTTGAGCGAGGTCGCCATCGTCGCGACCACGAAAACCCGGTTGCGAAACAATTTGAGCGGAATGACCGGCTCCGCGGCGACCGTTTCACGCCAGATCAACAGACCGGAGCCGAGTATCGCCGCGACCGCGAGCGTCACGACGATCCCGCCGCTCGATTTGCCGGCGAGGCCAAGAAGAGACAGGAAGGCGGTGGTCGAGAATGTCAGCAGCACGATTCCGGTGTAGTCGACGTCATGTTTCTTGGACGTCAGCCCTCGGGGCAGACCGATTCCGATGATCGTCAAGGCCACCGCGCCAATCGGAACATTGACGTAAAAAATCCAGCGCCAAGAAAGAGCTTCGGTAATAACGCCGCCGAGCAGGGGACCGGCGATGCTGCAAAGGGTGATGACCGCCGAAAAATAGCCTTGGTATTTCGCCCGCTCCCGAGGCGGCACGAAATCGCCGATGGTGGTTTGCGTTAGCGTCACAAGGCCGCCCGCGCCCAGTCCCTGCACGCCTCGGAACAGGATCAGCTGTTCCATCGTGCCCGCCAGACCGCAGAGGATGGAGCCGAACAGAAAGATCAGCACGGCGACGAAGAAGAGCCGCTTACGCCCATACATATCGCTGAGCTTGCCATAGAGCGGAGTCGTCACCGTGGAGCACAACAGGAAGGCCGTCACCACCCAGGCGATCTGCCCCAGGCCGCCAAGGCTGCTCACGATTCGGGGCAGCGCGGTCGAAACGATGTTCTGGTCCAGCGCGGCCAGGGCCAGGATCATCAGCAGGCCAGGAAAGACGGCTTTGAACCGGCGGCCTTGCGCGATCTTTTCCGCGTCGTCGGAGAGAATTTCGACGGTTACTGGTTTATTAAGCACGCGTGGTTCCCTACCAGGCGAGTATGCGATCCCCAAGCAGCCTGCCGAAGGTCATTGCCGAACTGACCATCGCGCCGCCAAGGAAGGCATATCCGAAAATGCCCATGCCGAGGATTTCGCCGGCTGCGTAAAGATTGGGAATCGGCTCGCCGTCTTCCCTTAGAACACGGAAGTTGTCATCGGTCGCAACTCCCGCGGGGCTAACGACGCAACATCCGTAATGCTTGACGGCGAAGAACGGTCCCTCGACTAGCGGGGCCGGCATGTGTTTGCGCCCAAATTCGTCGGAACCGACCGCTTGACCGGCGTTATAGCGCGCGACCGATAACGCCACCGCCCCAGGCGGAAGGCCGCACGCCGTCGCCAGTTCCTCGACCGAATTCGCCACGCGAAAATCCGCATGGGACGCGAAGGCTCTTTCAATTTTTTCTCGCGGCCATAGGAATAACGGCGGCGCATCGCGCTGGATCGCGCTGTCGTAGACCGACCAGAACGCCATGTCGGGCTGCGCCGCCAGCGCGCGCTCCCGCGCATCCGGGCTTGGATTGTCCTCCGCCATGAATCGCGTTCCGTTCAGGTTCAGCGATATCTCCCATGGCGCGCGCCTTGCCGGCCCAACCCGGGTATGGACCCAGTAGGTATTCGGATTGTCGATATCGACCGTGCCTCCGAATGTCGGCAGAAAATCATCGGTATAGTTGACATACGCGCCAAGACGGCGCGCGGCGGTTAGGCCTTCGCCCATCGACTGGGGATAGGCATAGGTTCGGCGCGGCCTGCCATGCAGAACCCCCCAGAAGGTTTCGCTGAAATTATAGCCGCCGCAGGCAAGGATGGTATTGCGGCCGACGAAAACCTGCTCGACGCCGTCCACATTGATGGTCAGGGCGCCCTCGACCGCGCCGTCCGGCGTCGTCCTCAACGCCCTCATCCGCGTATTCAGCCGCAAATCGATGCGCCCCCGGTCGATTTCGGCCTGCAAGAGCGGCAGAAGCACATCGATGCAGTCGAGGCCGCCGCGCGGCGGGGTGAATGTGCGGGCGACGTCGTAATACTCGTGCGACCAATTCAGCTCCGGCTGGTCCGGCCCCATCGCCAAACCATTTTCGAACAGCCAGTCCACCGTGGCCGCGGCGTTTTCGGTCCAGAGGCGAAGCTTTCCGAGGTCGCCCGTGCCGTGGTTGATCCTCAAGCAATCCTGGAAATGGCGCTCCGCGGAATCGACGATGCCCCTGGTCCTTTGTCGCTCCGCGCCCGCCGCGCTGATACTCGCGCTGGAGAGATGGAGCGTGCCGCCAATCCTGTCGGCGGCGTCTATCAAAAGAACCGTCGCGCCTCTCGCCGCGGCGAACAGGGCGGTTGGAATACCCGCGGTTCCCGCGCCGATTACAATCACGTCATAGGCCGGTGCCATCGATTGCATCGCTCCAAAGGTCGCTTACGGCTTTCGCCATACCGGTTGAGCCTAGCGCAGGCGAGATCAACTCGCGCTCCTGACCGCAGTTCGGTTGAGGTGATATAGGGCGTGGCGTTTCCCGACCAAACGATTACGCTCGAAATTGACCTTGAAGCGCCGCATAACACAAAAAGCAAATCATGGACGGGGACAAATATGACCGAAGGGAATGAAGTTGGGCGCCGGCCGATATTGCAGGCGATGTTCGCGGTCGGCGCGGCCTCATTGGCTTCCGCTCAGGCGCATGCCGCCGCGCCCAACCCGCCGACGGCGCTCGATCTCACCAACAAGGACGTTCAGTCGCTGATCTTCCGCAAGCTCGGCTATGCGATGGATGATCGGCTGGGATTCTGGCATTTGCAGGGCACGCGTTACGGCCTTGTCGGCGCCGAACTGACTCCGTTTTGGGAGATGCATATCGGCAGCTTCTTCAAGGTCCGCGACTTGCCCGGCGGCAGTTACGAAGTCACCAGGATGGGCGTTACGTTCTATACCGATCTAGAGACCGGCGAATATATCAAGAAATTCGAAAACCCGTTCACCAAGAAAACGATCGATATCGAATATGGGCGGCCCGCGCCGCGCAAATTCGCGCCGCCCAAGCCGATAAAGGCCAGCTATAATGTCATGGGGGGAAAGGAAGCCGAGGTTGCTCCGGGCGTTTCCAGTATCGGCGCGCTGGGCCCCGCATGGATTCAGGGCGATCAGGTGTGGATTCAACAGGATAATTTGCTGGTGGCGCCCCCCGGCCCAGGTGAACGCAGCCGGGTGAACGATCTGACCACGTATTTCGGTCCTCTGCACGAGGTCGCCGATCCCTCGGTGAAAATGCCGGCCGCGGGCCACGCCTTCACGGATATTAATGATTGGCCGGCCTGGCTCCAAATGGGCGATCTGCCCGGCGAATATTACTCGCGCGGTCTGGGCTATAAGGCGTCGTCCTTCGACGAGATGCCGGAGACCTGGCGCAAGCTGATGCTCCGCGAGTATCCCGAAATCGCCAGGAATCCGGGGAAGGCGCTGCTCGGCTAATCGGTAGATGGGGACGATGCCGGAAAATGCGGCGATTCGATGGGGCGGGCTCTCCAAGGCGCTGCATTGGGGCACGGTTCTGCTCGTCTGCGTCGCCGTTCCGGCGGGCTATCTCATGAGCTTCACCTACCCGCTGTCGTTGCGCGACACGCAGGGTTTGGCGCTCCACGAATTCGCCGGCCAAATCCATCACACGATCGGGTTTCTTATTCTGGCGCTCACGCTTGGCCGGTTGGGGTGGCGGTGGGCTCGTCCCGTTCCGGCCGGCGATCGGTCGTTTCCCTTACAAGGACCGATTTCAAGAATCACTCATTATGGCCTCTACGCCATCCTGATTTTAGCGCCGGTTTCTGGCTGGCTTGCTCTGTCCGTTTTCGGCCTTGCGCCGATATGGTTTTTCAACCAGCGCGACCTGATGCCGCCGATCGCCGCGCGGCGTCCGGTTGACGACACTTACGGTTATGGTTTCTTCGCGCATGCTCATCTTTGGCTGATCTATATCGGCGCCGTGCTTCTCGCCCTGCATGTCGCGGCGGCGCTTTGGCATCATTTCAGTCGGCGCGACGATACGCTTAGGCGCATGTGGCCGCTCGCCCAACCGGCTGTTGGAAGGCCGTTTTCCGGCGAGGAACCGTGACCTACTCCAGACTTTCCGCCAGCCGGAAGCCCAGGAAAACACTCTGGTGCTCGACGGGGTCCTTGAAGCGATAGGCCGATCGTAGAAGCCGGGGCACATGTCCCAGCGAGCCGCCGCGGATGACATGTTCGGCGCATTCGCCTGTCATCCATGCCGAGCCGTCGGACGGCGCGCCGTCATAGCTTGGATGATAACAATCCTCGATCCATTGGAAGACATCCCCGGCCATATCGTAGAGTCCGAAGCCGTTGGGCGGAAATGACCCAACCGGCGAGCTTCCGGCGAAGCCGTCGTTACAATCGACGGTCTTCAGGAACGGATAGGCTTTCTTGGCGGCTTCGTCCGCCGTGTTGCCATACTGGCAAGCGGCCTCGGCGCTGTCGCCCCAGTAAAAGCGGGTGGTCGTGCCCGCCCGGTCGGCATATTCCCATTCCGCCTCAGTCGGCAATCGATAGCGTCGAGCGCCGGTGCGACCGAGCTTCGCGTTCAGCCAGGCGATATAGGCGTGGACATCCTCCCAATCGACGCAGAGCACGGGATCGCGGCCGGTCTGAGGAAAGCCAAGCGAACTCCAATCCGCGCCGTCGGTCTTTTTGGCGCCGCCATCCTGGAAGATGATGCAGGATTTGCCGGCTGGACGCCGCGTGTCCCGGACGAAAGCGGCGTATTGATCGCGCGTCACGTCATAAATCGCCATGGCGAACGGATGCGGGATGGTGACGCGATGCTGCGGCCCTTCCTGGCTCGATCGCAGCTCTTCTGTTTCCGGCGACCCCATGACGAACGATCCAGCTGGCAGAACGACCATTTGGGAGCAGTCGGGACAATCCTGGAATTTTGCGCCCACACTCTTATGCGGGTCGTCCGCGGGGCCGCGGCAGCCGGCGGAGACAAGCACAAGCGCCAAAACAGCGAGAAACCGGATGATCATTACGGAAATCCCTTAATTTCAGCTAAAGGCCGCCCGCCCCATCGGCGAATCTTTCTCGGGATCGCCACCATCATAGGCGACGATCGATTTCCGCTTATGAAATCTGAGGAACCCCTCGCGCCCGATGCGGGAATGGCCGAAACCGGAATAACCGAAGCTGTCCTGCTCCAGGCTGCGCATGCCGATATGGTTCAACCAGCGATTGATCGAGACGCCGCCGGCGTTCAGGCGGGCAGCGATATGCCGCGCCCGATCGATCGGGCCGCAGACTTCCGCGCTCAGCCCATAAACAGTGTCATTGGCGAGGGCCACCGCCTCGTCTTCATCCTGAAAGCGCATGACGGGGAGCACTGGGCCGAAGGTTTCCTCCCGCA
Organism: Alphaproteobacteria bacterium; assembly: GCA_903970575.1. GTDB lineage: Bacteria > Pseudomonadota > Alphaproteobacteria > BOG-932 > Roseiterribacteraceae > BOG-932. The sequence goes on along the minus strand of CAJCJC010000349.1, from coordinate 83 downwards.
TCAAAAGCATCTGATGGTCGACCCCTGTCACCACGGTCGGCAAGCACCACAGGCCGCCATGGTCGATGATCTCGCCGCCGGTC
>CAJCJC010000348.1 GCA_903970575.1 Alphaproteobacteria bacterium | reverse complement strand
CACCGGCGAGCACATCAGCTCCATCGTCTGGAGCGAACGCACCCACGACGCCTCCCGCTACATGGCGCTGGACGACGCAACCTTCGGCGAGGAGATCGCCCGCCGCCTGGGCGGCCACCTCGGCGCCATCCGCCCGATCGGCCGCCGCTGGGTCTATCCACTGTCCGCCATGTACGTGCATCGCATCACCGCGCCCCGCCTGGCGCTGGTGGGCGACGCCGCGCACGGTATCCACCCCATCGCCGGCCAGGGCCTGAACCTCGGCCTACGCGACGCGCTTGCGCTCTCGGACCTGTTGGAACGCTTTGACGACCCAGGCGCGCCTGCCCTGCTGGCCGCTTACCAGGCCGCCCGCCGCCCCGCCAACCTCCTGATGCTGGCCGCCACCGACACGCTCGACCGCCTGTTCTCCACCGACATTGCCCCTGTTCGCCTCGCCCGCGATCTCGGCCTCGCCGCCGTCAACCGGATGCCCCGCCTCAAACGCCGCTTCATGCTGGCGGCGATGGGACGCTAGCTTCAGTCCCCGCCGGCGCTGGCCGCCGCACTTTCCATATCGTGCTCAATGCCGAGCAGCACATTCGGCGCCTTCGCCTTGAGCGCGAAGAACCACACGATCCCGACGATCATATAAACCACAAACCCCCACGGAAAGTAGTTGTAGGGCGCCGCCGGCACCGGATAGACGCTGCCGAAAAACGCCAGCGCCATCGCAATCGCGCCCGCCACCCCAAGCACGACATCCCCGGTCCGCAGGGTTTTCTCCCGGTACAGCAAAATCGGCGCGCAGATCGAGCACAGGAAATACACCGTGATGAACCCGAACGTCGCAATCGTTCCGAAATAGCCGACCAGGTTGGTCTCCCCCTGCTTGTAAAACAGCAGACACAGAACCGCGTTGGCGACGGTCCCGACTGCCAGCGCGATATGCGGCGTCTGATGCTTCTGGTGGACGTTCCCCATCGACTTATGGACGAACTGATAGCGCCCGAGCGAAAACAGCATCCGGGCGAACGCATTCAGTTGCCCGAGCGAGCACGCAAAGCAGCTGATCATCGCGGCAAAATCGATGAACGTGGCGACCCACGAACCCATGCCCGAGGTGATGTCGTTGAGCGGCGCGGCACTCGCCCCGAGCTTGGCCGCGCTGTCGCCAAACCCCATCACCACGATCATCGTCGTAAAGGTGAAGAAGATGCCGACGATGATCGCGGTTGCGACAATCGCGCGCGGCACCACCACCTCGGGGTTCTTGATCTCCTTGCTGAGCGTCGCCGCACTTTCGAACCCGACCCAGGAAAAGATCGCGAACACGATCGGCGGCGCGATGCTGCCGAACGAAGCGCCCGGCATATGAACCTGTTGCTCGTCGATGTGAAAGCCGAATTTCTTCCAGACAAAAAAGCACACGACCAGAATCGCGGTGACCGACACCGCCTCCAGCGACAAACCGAACCGCGTGGAAAATTTAACGTCGCGATACGCCATCAGCCAGATCAGCGCCGACACCGCGATATAGATAATGGGGTTCGGGATCATCGTGGTAATCCCAAGGGCGGCAATCAGCGCCTTGAAGAACAGCGAGGTGGCGACCGTCAGCCCGACCGAGGTGAACAGATAGGCGACCAGCATCGCCCAGCCCGTCAGCAACCCATAGGATGGCCCGAGCGTGCGCGAGACATAGATGAAAAACGACCCCGCGGCCGGAATCCGCTTGGCGAGCTTCGCGATGTTGATCGCCACGATGACAATGCCAACGGTCGCCAGCGCGTAAACCAGCCACGACGCCGAACCGGCCATGCCGCCCACCACCGCGACCCCGAGTGCGGGCGTAAAGGTCGGCGACAGACTACAGATCGACTGACCGATGGCTTCAATAAAAGTCAGGTTGTTCTTGCGTAGTTCAGACATGGGACACCTCAAGGTTCGTGATCACAAACGGCAAAGCGGCCTTTGGCTTCGTGCGGAAACCGCCGGCTTCGGTTAGCTCAGGAACGGCGTTGGGCCGCGATCTTTTTCGTTGAACTTTTTCATTGAACGTCCTCGAACGGAACAACTGACTTGCACAAAACCAAATCGCATTTTGCTGAAAGATTTAGCATTTTACTGTTGAATGAAGCGGCGCGCGGCCCGCAAAAATAAGCGCGCCGCCGCGCGGCTAGCCGCCTTGTTCTGAAAAGTGCCAGGCCACATGGATGAAAACTCCAACCGCCGGATAAAACCGTCATCAGCCATCCTCGAATTCCTTTATGATTTTTTTATTTTCAACGGCGTGGCTGGCCGTGAACAGTACCAGTTGGCGGATTTCTGATTGGTCCAACGACGCCCGGCCGGGGTATTTTATTGGTCCAGTCGGTGAAGGTTTTATTGGTCCAGTTTGGTTTCCCCGCGCGAACGGCCCGCGCTCGGCACGCTAATTGCTCCCTACCTTATTTTTAGTCGGTGAAGGGAGTGAAGATGCAGATTCCACTTTCCGTTGACTTTCAAAAGCAATCCGCGATCCAGCAGCAGGTCGTTCAGCATCTGCGCCGGATGATCCAGGAGGGCGCGCTGCCGCCCGGCAGCAAGGTCCCTTCCACGCGCTCGCTCAGCGAGCAGCTGAGCGTCTCGCGCGGCTCCGTCGTCATCGCGTATCATCATCTCGCCGCCGAGGGATATCTGGAAACCCAATCCGCCACCGCGACGTTCGTCAGCCGCAATCTGCCGGAAAGTTTCATGCAGGCGAGCCATGTGAACGAACTCGCGCCGGCCCCGGCCGCCACGCCGCATGAACCGGGCTCGTTCCTGGCGCGGGTGCAGCCGCTCCAGCTTTTCGATCCCGAGCAGGATAAACTTCTGTGCGATTTCCGCATGGGACGCGCCGAAAAATCGTTCTTCCCGATCAAGGCCTGGCGCCGGCTAATTCCGGAATGTCTAGGCGGCGCCGAGCACGCTCTCAGCCAGTATGGCGACCCGGCCGGCTATCGCCCGCTGCGCACCGCCATCAGCAACCACGTCCTGCGCGCCCGCGGGGTCAGATGCACGGCCGACCAGGTCATCATCGTCGCCGGCTGCCAGGAGGGATTGAACGTCATTTCCCGGGTGCTGTTATCGCCAGGTGCCGCCGTCGCCGTCGAAGATCCCTGCTATCAAGGTGCGGCCGGCGTGTTCGAAGCGCATCATGCCCAGTTAGTGCCCATTCCGCTCGACGATGGCGGCCTCGATATCGATGCGCTCAACGCGAGCAGCGCCAAACTGGCTTACGTAACGCCATCGCATCAATTTCCCTTAGGCTCCACCATGCCGCTGGAGCGCCGCAAGGGGTTGATCAACTGGGCGATCGGTGCCGACGCTTATGTGATCGAAGACGATTACGACAGCGATTTCCGCTACGAGGTCTCGCCGCTCTCGGCGGTAAAATCCTTCGACACCGCCGAGCGGGTGATCTATATCGGCACGTT
>CAJCJC010000347.1 GCA_903970575.1 Alphaproteobacteria bacterium | reverse complement strand
GTAGCTCAGCCTGGTAGAGCACTGTGTTCGGGACGCAGGGGCCGGAGGTTCGAATCCTCTCACTCCGACCAGATCGATGGAATAATCTTCTGGTTCGGTCGCGAAAGTGCTATTTGAGCCGGCGACGTTAGCCGAATGCGGGCGATCCGGACAGAGGGGACAGGCAACCCGCGTGGCGGAAACGGTTTCAAACTCCGACGAAAAACCTATACCTCGCCATGATGCTTCTAAAGGCGCGCCAACGCCCGGGACGATCCGCCGTCAACTTATCGTTCTAGCTTTGGCGCTCGTCTTTCCGGCCGCGATAGCCGGAATCCTGCTTCTCACCTACACGTATTCGAAAGACCGCGCCGCGGCGACCTATCAACTGCAGACGACGGCGCGCGCGCTGTCGATCGTCGTCGACCGGCAGCTTGGCGAGGCGATGGAATTGGGGCAGGCGCTTTCCACGGCCCCGTCTCTGACAGAGGGGAACTTCGAGGCGTTCGACCGGCAGGCGAGAATCGCCGATTCGATCGGCGGATCCTGGGTTGTCGTTCGCGACGTCGATGGACGTCAGCGGGTCAACACGAGATTTCCTCCAGGCGCCGCGTTGCCAACTGAAACCGAAACCGCGCTGCAACGGCGAGATAGGGTTCTGCGCGGCGCCTATGTTTCAAATCTGATAATCAGCGCCGATAGCCCCGGCTCGCGCGTCGCGGTGGTGGTGCCGGCCCTTCGCGACGGGCGATTTATTTACGAGGTGGATATCGCGCTGCGGCCGGCAGGTCTCGATCGGATCTTTCGCGATCAGCAATTGCCCCCGCAATGGGTTGGCGTGATCGTCGATCGCGATGGAATCATTGTCCGGCGTTCCCGCGACCCCGATAACAGCGTCGGAAAACCGGTTGCGGCCGACTTCAAGGAAAAACTCTCAAGCGCCGCGCCCGAAGGGTTTTTCGAAGGCGTCTCGATCAGTGGCGAGCCGACGGTCGTGGCTTATAGCCGCTCGCCCAATTCCGGCTGGATTTTCGCGGTCGCGGTGCCTCGCGATACGCTTGGCGCCGCCGCGAGGCGTTCCCTTTACCTGACCGTCGCGATCGGCTTCATCTTGATGGGGGTTGGCGCCATCGTGGGGCGCTGGATCGCGGGCGGCATCACGGGCCCGGTCGAGGGGCTCGTGGAGCGCGCCATGGCGCTCGGACGAGGAAGCCCGGTATCGCGCGCGCCGACAGGGCTCGCCGAAACAGACCTGGTGGCGAGCGCCCTCTGTGAAGCTGACGAATCGATCCGTAGTTTCACGGCGATGCTCGAACAGAAGGTCGAAGAAAGAACGCACGATCTGGCGGAGGCCAATCGCCAGCTTTCCAACGAAATGGTTGAACGCAAGCGCGCCGAACAGCAATTGGCGCGCATCCAGCGGATGGAGGCCGTTGGACAGCTATCCGGAGGCATAGCGCATGATTTCAACAACCTGTTGCAAGCCATTATTGGGAATGTCGATCTCGCGAAGCTGCGCTCGACGGATCCAAAAACCCGTCTTTATCTGGATCACGCGCTGAGCGCGGCCGAGCGTGGCGCCAAACTGACCGGCCAATTGCTGGCGTTCGCGCGCAAGCAACGCCTGACGCCAACGCCGGTCGACATTCGCGAGCTGGTGACGGGCATCATCGATATCCTGCGGAGCACGATCGACAAATCGATCGAGATCGCGACCGATATACCGGATGGCGTATGGCCTGCTTTGTCCGACCCCACGCAATTGGAGCTTATGCTGGTCAATCTCGCGATCAACGCGCGCGACGCAATGCCGGATGGCGGCAAAATCCTGATCGGCGCGCGCAACGTGACCCGGGGCGAGCCCAATCGGCCGGAAGAACCGCCCGCCGGCGCATTCGTGGAATTGTCGGTCAGCGATAACGGCGCCGGGATCCAGCCCGAGGTGCTGGCCAATGTTTTCGAGCCTTTTTTCACCACCAAGGGCGTGGGAAAGGGATCGGGCCTCGGCCTCAGCCAGGTTCTGGGCCTCGCGCAACAGCTCGGCGGCGGCGTCATAATCGAGAGCACGCCCGGCGCCGGCACGAGCGTCAGAGTTTATCTGAAACGCAGTGAGTAAATTAATTCAATATTTTCTCTGTGGAATTTCCAAAAATTGCGATCTTAAGGGAATTAGTTCGATTACAACCGGTCGATTCATGATGTAAATAAAATTTAATCTTTGGGATATAATTATATAACGCAGGCTTTAATAATCTGAGGCGTGCATCAAAATGAGACAGACCGTCTTTTAATTTGGTAGTCGACATGCCGACAGTACCTTTGAACGTCATCGCCCTTAATCGGCTCGCATTCGGACCGAACAAGATCGACAGCGATAATTTGGCCAGCCTGGGGTTCGCCCGCTGGCTGGATGATCAGCTCGCGCCTGGCGATCATTCCGATCCCGAGGCGGATCGACGCCTGGCGGGAACGTTGCTGCGAGTGAAATACGGCTCCAACCCCGCCAACGACTATCCGGCCGTTGACGAGATGCGGCCCTTAAGGAGCCTCGATCAGCCTATCGCGGAAACCTGGAAACTGCTCGATCCCGATCCCAAGATCGCCCCGCCGCCGGAGAAAAACAGGCCGCGAGTCGAAGTGGCGGCGGCGACCCTCGTGCGCGCCGTGTATTCGCGCCGTCAATTGCACGAGGTCATGGTCGATTTCTGGCATAATCATTTCAACGTCAACGCCGCCGGCGACCAAACAATTGCCGTCGCGCTGCCATCCTATGACCGCGACGTCATCCGCCAGCATGCGCTAGGCAATTTCCGCGACTTCCTGGAGGCGGTGGCGACCTCGGCCGCGATGCAGGTCTATCTCAACAACCGCTCTTCGCGGGCTGGCGCCGCGAACGAGAATTACGGGCGTGAGTTGTTCGAGCTGCACACGCTGGGGCGGGATTTCTATTTCAACGCGGTTTACGACAAATGGCGCAAGGTGCCAGGGTCGCAAGTCGGTAAGCCGGTCGGCTATATCGATCAGGATGTCTATGAGGCCGCGCGCGCGTTCACGGGGTGGACGATCGAGGATGGATCGACGGTC
>CAJCJC010000346.1 GCA_903970575.1 Alphaproteobacteria bacterium | reverse complement strand
GCCTTTCTTGACCTGACGATGACCCGCCGCTCTCCGGGTTCCGCGCTGAAGCCGTTCGTCTATGGCCTCGCCTTCGATGGCCTCATGCTGCATCCCGAGACGGTGATCGACGATTCGCCGCTGGATATCGCCGGCTATGAGCCCCAGAATTTCGACCGGGAATGGCGCGGTCCAGTGACCGCGCGCGAGGCGCTGCAGCAATCCCTGAATATCCCGGCTATCCGGGTCATGGAGCGTGTCGGTCCTGAACGCTTCGTCGCCCGGCTGCGGCAGGCTGGCGCCACCATTCGGCTTCAATCCGGCAAGCCCGGCCTGGCGGTGGCGCTGGGCGGACTTGGAATCAATCTCCGCGACATGACGATGCTGTACGCGGCCATCGCCGATGACGGCCAGGCCGCCAAGCTGGTTTCGGAGGAGGGCGCCGAGGCCGAAAAGACGCCCTTCCTCGGGCCGCTCGCGGATTGGTATCTGCGCCGCATCCTGGAGCAATCGCCACCGCCCGATGGCGTCGTCTCGCCCTATCTGACGGCGGGCAGGGCGATCGCGTTCAAGACCGGGACGTCCTATGGGTTCCGCGACGCCTGGGCCGTGGGCTATAGCGGCGCCTATACGGTCGGCGTTTGGGTTGGACGGGTGGAGGGCAGCCCGCGCCCCGGCGCTTTCGGCCGCAATACCGCCGCGCCGCTGGTTTTCGATATATTCGGCCTTCTGCCACAGGAGGACTCGTCGCCGCGACCCCGGCCGGTCGAGGCCATCGACGCGTCCGGCGCCGGCGCTCTGCCGGTTACTTTACGCCGGCTGTCCGATGGAGCGGCTACGCGGCCCCATTTGGTGTTTCCGCCCGCCGCCGCGACCATCGATTTCCTGCGCGACCCGCGCGGCGACGCCCGGACGGTGACCTTGCGGGCGCAAGGCGGCAGGCCGCCCCTGCGCTGGATCGTCAATGGCGCGCCCATCCCCTCCGATGGCGGTCCCGCGCTGGATTGGCGCCCGGACGGGCCGGGATTCGTGCACGTTATGGTGATCGACGGCGCCGACCGGTCCAGCCGCGCCGTCTTTCGGTTGAAGCCGCCCGAGGATTGATGACGTAAGGATGGCGCTGAGCGGAGCGAAGCCCATGCGGATACCGCAGTTATCGATGGGCGCGTCACCTTTCATGCATTTGGCCGTCGCGGAAGGCGACGAGCGCGCCCTTGGGTAGGGGCGACCAGGTTTCGTCGCCGGTGAGGGGGCGGGTGGCGACGATGGTGACGACGTCCGAGGGGCTGGTGTGCTTGGCGAAGTCCACGGTTACGTCTTCGTCGAGCAGTGTCGCGGCCCTGAACGGGGCGCGGCGTGTGATCCAGACCAGATGCGTGCCGCGATGGCAGAACAGCGAGCGGCTGTCGCTGAGCAGCATGTTGAACACGCCGTGCCGGCTGAGCGAGGCCGCCATCTCGGCGATGGCGGCGTGGAGCTGCCGGTCGGTCGGCATTTTGTCCCAGCGCGCCCTAAGTTGGCTCAGCATCCAGCAGAACGCGTGCTCGCTGTCGGTCGTCCCAACAGGACGATAGGCCGATAGCGGCAGGGTCTTGACGCCCGAGAGCTGCCCGTTATGGGCGAAGCACCAATATCGCCCCCACATCTCCCGGATGAACGGGTGGGTGTTTTCCAGCGCCACCCGGCCACGGTTCGCCCGCCGGATATGGGAAATGACGATTTCGCTCTTGATCGCGTAATCGGCGATGAATGTCGCCAGGGGCGATTCGGCGCTGGCGACCGGGTCATGAAACGTGCGGCAGCCCTTGCCGTCGTAAAACGCGATCCCCCAGCCGTCTTTATGCGGCCCGGTCTCGCCGCCGCGGCGGATCAGCCCGGAAAAACTGAAGGAAATATCAGTGGGGACACTCGCACTCATGCCCAGCAATTCACACATCGACGACTTCCGATATTGCGACGCACCGATGTGCCCTGTGGCGGATGCGCCGTCCAGCCCCGACGTCCTCTTTTGTCGCGATGCGGCAAGGATGCTATGAAAGCGCGATCATGACCGACGCGAAGAACATCTTTTCCTACCGCAAATATTGGGCGGCGCGCTTTGGCGTCGCGCCGTTCCTGCCCATGTCGCGCGCCGAGATGGACGCGCTGGGCTGGGATAGCTGCGATATTATCCTGGTGACCGGCGACGCCTATATCGACCATCCCAGTTTTGGCATGGCGATCATCGGCAGGCTGCTGGAATCGCAGGGATTCCGCGTCGGCATTATCGCGCAGCCGGATTGGACCGATGTCGACGCGTTCCGGGCGCTGGGCAAGCCCAATCTGTTCTTCGGCGTGACGGCCGGCAACATGGATTCGATGGTGAATCATTACACCTCCGATCGCCGTTTGCGCCGGGATGACAGCTATACCCCCGGCGGCGAACCAGGGAAGCGGCCGGACCGCGCGGTGATCGTCTATTCCCAGCGCTGTCGCGAGGCCTATCGCGAGGTTCCGATCGTGCTGGGCGGCATCGAGGCGTCCTTGCGCCGCATCGCGCAGTTCGACCATTGGTCGGAGAAAGTCCGCCGCTCGATCCTGGTCGACGCCAAGGCCGACTTGCTGATCTATGGCAACGCCGAACGCGCGCTGGTCGAGGTTGCGCATCGCGTCGGCAAGGGGCAATCGCCGCGCGAGATGCATGATGTGCGCGGCGTTTCCTATGTCATCGATGGCGTACCGGAAGGCTGGACGGTCGTTTCGCCGCCGCTGGTGGATGAGCCTGTCCCCGGCGAGCCCGACGATGCCGCGGTTCAGGCGGCAGCGCCTCAGGCCGCGGCGCCGACGCCGGATAGCATCGTCGTTCGCCTGCCGTCGTTCGAACAGGTTCAGCAGGATAAGGTCCTCTACGCTCATGCCTCGCGCATCCTTCATCAGGAGAGCAATCCGGGCAATGCGCGGCCGCTGCTGCAGCGTCATGGCGACAAGGAGGTGTGGCTGACGGCGCCGCCGATTCCGTTGACGACGGCGGAGATGGATGGGGTCTATGACCTGCCTTACGCGCGGGCGCCGCACCCGTCCTATGGCGACGCCAAGATACCGGCTTGGGACATGATCCGGTTCTCGGTCAACATCATGCGCGGCTGTTTCGGCGGATGCTCGTTCTGCTCCATCACCGAGCACGAGGGGCGGATCATCCAGAGCCGGTCAGAGGCCTCGATCCTGCGGGAGATCGAGGATATTCGCGACAAGGTTCCGGGCTTCACCGGCATCATCTCCGATTTGGGTGGCCCGACCGCCAACATGTACCGGCTGGCCTGCAAGGATAAGGCGACCGAGACGGTGTGTCGCCGGCCGTCCTGCGTGTTCCCGGATATCTGCAAGAACCTCAATACAGACCATTCGTCGCTGATCGGGCTCTATCGCAAGGCGCGGGCGCTGCCGGGGGTGAAGAAGATCCATATCGCGTCGGGTCTGCGCTATGACCTCGCGGTCAGGAGCCCGGAATACGTCAAGGAACTCGTCACGCATCACGTCGGCGGTTATTTGAAGGTCGCGCCGGAGCATACCGAGACAGGGCCGCTCGCCATGATGATGAAGCCCGGCATGGGCAGCTATGACACATTCAAGGAGATGTTCGACCGGTTCTCAAAAGAGGCGGGGAAGGAGCAATACCTGATCCCGTATTTTATCGCGGCCCATCCCGGCACGACCGATGAGGAC
>CAJCJC010000345.1 GCA_903970575.1 Alphaproteobacteria bacterium | reverse complement strand
CGTCGGGCTGATCTACATGATGGTCCGGCGCGGCTGGATTAAGCCGCCCAAGCTGAACTATGCACGCCCCGACCGAGCCCCCACCGATCCGGATTACGACCGCACCGACTACCGCATCGAGGATTGGGCGTTCCTGTGGACGCTGATCCTGATCGGCATCACCGGCTTCGTGCTGTCGGGCGCGCGGCTCGTCTGGCTGCAAGGCGATCCCGCGGTGTGGGATTACCGCTTGTGGTCGCCGGTGGCGGCGACCCTCGCGGCCTTCTTCAAGGCGGTCGGCCTGACTTCGCCCGGCGCGGCGGAACTCCGTCTCGCGCTGTGGTGGATGCACGGCATATTGGCGCTCACCTTCATCGGCCTCATCCCCTACACCAAGGTGAAGCATATCTTCACCGCGATCGGGGCCTGGTTGCTGAAGGACCCGATGGCGATGCGCCGGCTGCCGACCGGCGATATCGAGAAAGACAAGATCGGCTATGCCGAAATCACCGATTTCTCGACCCGGTATCTGCTGCAGGCCGACGCCTGCACCAAATGCGGGCGCTGCCACGAAGCCTGCCCGGCCAACGCGACGGGATACCCTTTGTCGCCGCGCGATGTGATCCTGACGGTGCGCGAGCATGCCAACGCGGCCCTGGGCCGGCCGTCCTGGACCGGTAAGTCTCTCGACTCTATTACAGAGCCCATCGCGATTATCGGCGAAGGCGTGGCGCAGATCAGGCCCGAGACGCTGTGGTCGTGTCGACAGTGCGGCGCCTGCACGGAGATCTGCCCCGTCGCGGTCGAGCATGTGCCGCTGATCAATATGCTGCGGCGGACTCTGGTCGAGGATGGAGACATGGACCCGGCGCTACAGCGTACGCTGGACGCGGTGAACAAGACCGGGAATTCCTTCAACGACTCGCGCCGCAAGCGGCCGCGCTGGACCAAGGACCTCGATTTCACGATCAAGGACGCGCGTAAGGAACCGGTGGACGTTCTATGGTTCGTGGGCGATTTCGCCTCGTTCGACCCCAGGTCGCAGAAAGTGTCCCGGACATTCGCGCGCATCTTGAACGAGGCCGGCGTGGATTTCGGCATCCTGTACGAGGATGAGACGACCGCCGGCAACGACATTCGGCGCGTGGGTGAGGAAGGGCTGTTCCAGACCCTGGCGGAGGGAAATATCGAGACGCTGAAAGAGGCGAATTTCAACCGGATCGTTACCACGGACCCCCATAGCTTCAACACGTTGAAGAACGAATATCCGGAATTCGGCGGCGTCTATCGCGTGGACCACGCCAGCGCCCTGCTGCAAGAACTGATCGATGGCGGCGCGATACAGTTGAAGAAGCCGCTGGATTACAGGGTCACCTATCATGACCCATGCCATCTGGGGCGGTTCAATAAGGGGTACGATCCGCCGCGCGCGGTCATCGCGGGTTCGGGCGTCGATTTCGTGGAGTTGCCGCGGTCGCGCGACAATGCATTCTGCTGCGGCGGCGGCGGGGGGCGTGTCTGGATTCCCGATCCCCCGGGCGTCACCAAGCCCGGCGAGAACCGAGTGCGCGAAGCCGGCGCGATCGAAGGCCTGGATATGCTGATCGTCAACTGCCCGAAATGCATGACGATGCTGGAAGACGCCGTGAAGACCACCGGCTTCGAGGGCAAGATCGCGGTGCGCGAACTGATCGAACTGGTGGCCGAGGCGATGGAGCTGGACGCGGTTCCGCAACCGGCGCCGGTCGCGGCCTGATAATGGCGCGCCCGAGAACGCTCGCCGCCTTGGCGCGGTTCGCCGCAGCGTCGGGCGATCCGTATCTCGCCATTCCGGTCTATCCGTTCGTGCAGGGCGCGATGGCGGAGAACCTGGAGGCGATTATCCTCGCCAAGCCCCGCCATCGACTGGTCTTCGCCGCCATGACATTCATTCCAGCGCGGCTGCTGGCAAGGTTGGCGGAAGAACCCAACGCCCAGATCGCGATCCGGCTGGCCGCCAACCCCGCCACGCCGGCCGAGGCGCGGGTGCGACTTGCCGACCGCTGGGCCAACGATGCGCGGGTGCGGCGCGCGCTGGCCGCGCGGGATAAAGAAGCCGCGTCCTTCGGCGCCAAACCGCGCGCCCGTACCGACCGGGCGTTGGCGCGGCGCGCGGACCTTTCGGCGGATACCGCGGCGCGTCTGTCTACAAGCGCGGATTCCTGGGTTCGCCGATGGCTCGGTCGCAACCCGGCCACGCCGCCCGAGATTCTCGGCTGTTTGGCCGCCGATCCCGATTTGCAGGTGCGTCGCGCCGTGGGACGCAATCCGGCGTGCCCCGCGCATCTTCTGTCCGTCCTGGCGCGAGACCCGGCGCCCTGGGTGCGTGCGGCCATCGCTTTTCGTGACGACGTTAGCGCCGAGATCGTCGATCTTCTAACGGAGGACGACGACGCCGATGTACTGTCCGGGCTGGGGCGCAATCCTGCCTCGCCCCCCGATCTGTTAAGGCGCATCGCAGGCTCGAACGACGCGGATATCAGACGCGCCGTGATCCTCAACCGCGCGGCGCCGGGCCCTGTTCTGGAAATGCTGCTCGAAGACCCGTATCCGTTCAATCGCGCCCTGCTGGCGGTTCATCCTGGCTTGCCGGATGAGGCGGCGTGGAATTTCGTGAATGATCCGGAACCTGAGATACGATACAGGGCGATGGCGCGGGCGGTGAAGCATTGCGCCCGCGCTAAAGCAATCTCAGGCTATTCGCCATCCCTCCGCGCAAGCGGGCCGAAGCGATCCAGAGCATACAGGGCCAGCTCCGGATTGCCCCGCTCCGCTCGCGATGACGGCGGTTTAGGGTTGGCAATCCAATGCAGCGATTCCGTCGGAAGGTAGACTCATGAAAATCCTGGTTCCCATCAAACGCGCCGCGTCACTGGATGACGAGTTCGAGATGCGGGAGGACGGCCGCGACGTCGACCCCGATTTCTGCGAATTCGACATCAACGAATTCGACGAATACTCGGTCGAGGAAGCGATCAAGATCAAGGAAGCGTCCGGAGAGGGCGTGGAGGTGGTGGTGGCGACGGTGGGGCCCGAGGACGCGGACGATGTGCTGCGTAAGGCGCTCGCCAAGGGCGCGGACCGGGGCATCCGGGTGTGGGACGATGCGATCGAGGGGTCCGACGCGATCGCCATCGCGCGCATCCTGGCCAAGCTCGTGGAGCGGGAAAAGCCCGATCTGGTTCTAGCGGGCGCGCAATCCTCCGATCATGGCTTCGCGATGACAGGCATCGCGCTGGCGGGCATGCTCGGTTGGCCGCATGCGGCTGTCGTGTCGTTCCTGGAGGTCGCGGCGGGC
>CAJCJC010000344.1 GCA_903970575.1 Alphaproteobacteria bacterium | reverse complement strand
AATCCAGTCATCTGCCGCTCAAGCTGAACACGGCTGGCGTCATCCCGCCGATCTTCGCATCGTCGTTGCTGTTGCTGCCGCTGACCGTTACCGGCTTCCTGGGCCGCCAGAAAGGCGGGGGCGGCTGGATTGACTGGATCATTCAGCAGATCAGTCACGGGCAGCCGCTCTACATGGCGCTCTACGCGCTCGGCATCGTTTTCTTCTGCTTCTTCTATACCGCCATCGTCTTCAATCCCGCGGAGACGGCGGATAATCTGCGTAAATATGGCGGGTTCATCCCCGGCATCCGTCCGGGCAAGTCGACAGCCGATTATCTCGATTACGTGCTGACCCGAATCACCGTCATCGGTTCGGCGTATCTGGTGATCGTGTGTCTGATTCCGGAATTCGTGATCTCGCAATTCTCGCTGCCATTCTATTTCGGCGGCACCAGCCTGCTCATCTGCGTCACTGTGACAATGGACACGACCGCGCAAATTCAGTCCCATCTGCTGGCGCACCAGTACGAGGGGTTGATCAAACGCTCCAAACTGCGTGGGTCGCGCGGCGGCCGGGGCCTTTAGGGGCTGCGGATTCAAGGGTAAATTGTCGGCTCGCGAGATCGAAAGTAATTCGGCATGAATATTATCTTGCTCGGTCCTCCCGGGGCAGGAAAGGGAACGCAGGCTCAGCGTCTGGAACACACCCATGGGTTGGTCCAGATATCGACCGGCGACATGTTGCGCGCCCGTAAAAAGGCGGGGGATGCGCTGGGCAATGAGTTGGCCGCGATCATGGCGTCGGGCAAGCTTGTCCCAGACGCCCTGATCATCGACATGCTGGAGGAGCGCATTTCCCAGCCCGACGCAACGAAGGGCTTCATTCTCGACGGTTTCCCACGCACCGTGCCGCAGGCTGAGGCGCTGGACGCGATGCTGGCTCATAGCAGTCTGCGTCTCGATTGCGTGATCGAGCTCAAGGTGGATGAAGAAGCGTTAGTGGAGCGGATCGCCGGCCGCTATTCCTGCGCCAAATGTGGCGCGGGTTATCACGATGTCTTTCACAAGCCAAAGGTAGCGGGTACCTGCGATAAATGCGGTTCGACCGAATTCAAGCGCCGGGACGACGATAATGCGCTCGCGGTGCGGACCCGGCTCAAGGTCTATCGCGACGAGACGGCGCCGATCCTGCCCTATTATCGGGCCGAGGGCCTGTTGAAGGTCGTCGACGGCATGGCCTCCATCGACGAGGTAACGGTCGAGATCGAAGCCGCGTTGAAAGCGGCATGATTTTTCGTCTGGCGCCGGCTCTTCTCCTTGCTGTCGCGGCCCCGGCCGCTCCGGCGGTCGGCCCATCCGGCGCCGCGCTTAACGCCTGCGCCCTGATCACCGCCGAAGAGGTCTCGTCGGTGCTTGGCGCCAAGGTCGGTCCGGCCGACCGAAAGGATTCAGGAACCACCAGCGACGGGGCGTGGTCCTCGACATGCCTTTGGAAGGTCGAGGGCGCCGCCAAGACATCGCCAGATCCAGCCTCGCCGTTCGGCGGAGCCGGCTTCGCGATCCTGAACGCCATCACTTGGCCGGGCGGCGCCGACGCGGCCCGCAAATATTTGGACGATTTCCGCGACGCCGCGCGAAACGACCTGATCGACATGAAGCCGATCCCGGTTGAGGCCGGCGACGAGGCGCTCTGGTGGGGCGATGGCGTCGCCGTGCGCAAGGGCGCCGTCAGCTTTGGCGTTTCAGTCCATACAGGAACAGACAAGCCGACCGAGCGTAAGATGGAGGAAGCCCTGGCGCGGAGCGTCGCGGCCAGGCTTTAGATAAGACTTTAACGCCCATTGACGTACGGCGATCCGCCCCTATAATGCGCGCCTTTCCGGAGTACAGCACGACCGGTCGATTGCGCGCGCCCCTAGCCCTGGGGCTCTTGTCGTTGGAAGCCGTCAGTCGGTGTAAGTCGTTGGTTTGAGGAGTAAGGCGTGGCCCGTATCGCTGGTGTGAACATTCCCGCTCAAAAGCGCGTCGAGATCGCGCTTCGGTACATCTATGGCATTGGGCCGGATCGCGCCAAGGCGATTTGCACAAAGATCGGGATTCCGGTGGAGCGCCGGGTCAACGATCTGACAGACGATGAAATCTTCAAAATCCGCGAAGTCATCGACCAGGACTACAAGGTCGAGGGCGATCTTCGCCGCGACGTGGCCATGAATGTGAAGCGCCTGATGGATTTGGGCTGCTACCGCGGGCTGCGTCATCGCAAGGGCCTGCCCGTGCATGGACAGCGCACGCACACCAATGCTCGTACCCGTAAGGGGCCAGCGCGTCCGATCGCGGGCAAGAAAAAGGTCACGAAGTAATCTTCGGCCCATCGCATATTTGTCCATTCAGATAGTTTAGAGAAATACCCGAGGACTCATGGCAAAGCCTACCACCGCCCAGCGGCTCCGCCGCAAGGAGCGAAAGAACATCACCTCCGGCGTCGCGCATGTGAACGCGTCGTTCAACAACACGATCGTCACGATCACCGATGCGCAGGGCAACGCCATCGCCTGGGCTTCATCGGGAAGCGCCGATTTCAAGGGCTCGCGGAAATCGACGCCCTACGCCGCCCAGATGGCCGCCGAATCGGCGGGCAAGAAGGCGATGGAGCACGGCATGCGCACCCTTGAGGTCGAAGTCAAAGGCCCCGGCTCGGGCCGTGAATCGGCCCTGCGCGCGCTCCAGACCGTCGGTTTTTCGATCACCGCGATCCGTGACATCACACCCGTTCCGCATAACGGCGTGCGGCCGCCGAAACGGCGCCGGGTCTGATCCAAGGTCGATCGGGGCCTCAAGGCTCCCGTTAAGCGGTTCACTCCCGCGATCGGCGTTGGC
>CAJCJC010000343.1 GCA_903970575.1 Alphaproteobacteria bacterium | reverse complement strand
CCATTCAGTCCATGGACCACCGGCAAGCCCATCTGGGTCCGTCGGGCGGCGATCCGGTCCATGTGGATCGGGTTCCGGTCGCCGGAAAACGCGGCGAAGCGATCCTTTTCGTCGCCATCGAAGATCTTGGCGTCGAATGTCATGGGCGGGTAGCGCGCGCGTCAGGCTCGATGGCCATCACTTTCCGGCCGACCAACGTTCCGTGATGATCTCGACGAGTTGTCCGACGTTTTGCAACTCTTCGATTTCCGCGCTGCGGAACTTGATGCCGAAGGCAGCTTCGACCGAAACGACAATATTGATATGATTGAATGAGTCCCAGCCGGCAATATCGCCGGCCTTCGTCGTGGCGTCTAAGACGATCTTGTCGTCATCGAATATATCTCGGAAAATACCGTTTAGAATCTTATATATTTCTTCTTCTTTATTCATCTCTAACGCTCCAAAGACCTCGATGGGGTCTTGACTAACGAACGATCTTTTCCGGAATTCGGGCTTTTTTGGAGTGGTCTTTGGTCAGGGGCGCCCGTACTCTTGCCATGGCCGCCTCTATCCAGGCATTCAAGTCCGTCTCATTCAAGACGGCCAAGACTGCCGACTTTCCAGTATCCAGAGTGCGGCCTGGGCCGGCCATCGCGCAAGCGTGGCACCGCTCGTCTGATCTCGAAATTATTGGCGCCTGGCGCTGAACAACCGTCGGTAACGACCGGCCCATCCCCCGACCTTGAGATTCTCCCCCGCACGCTCCGTTCTTGCTTCCTCGGGGGCATCCTCAACCGATAATCCTATCCCCGATCGGCGAACCGGGATCAGTTGGAACAGCGGCGTGCCGGCGGCGAGAATGAGTTCGCCGACATCATAGCGTTGCCATGCCAGAAATATGTTGGCCGTATGAAACTCGTCGTGATTGACGAAGCCGGGCAGAATGGCGAATCCCATCCAAGGCCGATGATAAAGGGCGTCAAGGGTCCAAGACGAGTAGCCAGCGGGAAGATGGACTCGCCAGGGGTTTTCCAGCTTGAACACGCAAGGATAGGGGCTCGCCAAAAGCTCGATCGGCGTCGATTTGAATTGCTCGACCGGATGGCGGTCGATCTTTGCCCAGGGAAGCGCCGCCCGCATGGCGACGTCTCCGCGCATTCCATCATATTTGACATGGATATCTGTCCAGAGCGGCACGATGAAGCCGTTTCGCATGGCATCGAGGACGCCCGGGCAGCGCCGGACCGTACTCGCCCCGCGCGAGGCTTGTTCCAGCGGGGTGGCGCGGTCGAAGCCGGCATGAAAACGGGGGCCTCGCAACCATGCGGGCTTTACCGCGGCCGCGGGTTGCGGTGGGAAAGCCTTGGAAAGCCCGGCGATCGTGCTTTTAAATTGGATTTTCATGGGCCGGTCGGTAATGGAGAAACGCGGCTGCGAAAAAACGGGCGTCCAGGGCTGTCGGCCGGAAATGGGGCAATCTGACCCCCTCGTAGATCGCCATTTGCCCGATCCTCAGGCTGATCCGCAAAAAATCCCGATCCCGTTCGAAGTAGATCGGCCAAGGCTGATGATCCGAACTCTCGATATAGGCCGTCACGCCAAAGACATGACTGCGGGCGCGATCACAATGGCGGAGGAGGCGGGCGCCCCGGTGATAAATGCGCGGGCCATACCACTCCGTCGGCTCGACCTCGACGCCGGCAAAGGCTTGGACCAGGCTGACGATCTCTTGCGACGCATGGGCTGTGTTCATGAAGGCCGCCTGTCCTGGACTCACGCAGGACGCGCCGAGCCCCGCGACGGACTGTACCAGGCCGCCGCCGCCGTCGGGAATTCGCGGAACGCCGCCCCAGGTCGCGGCGTGAACGATCTCCAAAAGGCCGGGATAGAGCCGATCGGGTATCTCCGCCACACAGACACCCAGGGAATGATACGGGACGAGCATGCTTTCCGGGCCCGCCGTCGTGAGCCGTTCGACCCGGGCGAGGCTGTCGTGGGGCGGTAGGGCGGATGCCCAGTCGGCAAGAGCGCGCCCGGCGCTCGACGCCTTATCGATCGTCTCGATCATGTTCAGGTGAGCGGCGGACCAACGATCCATGATGTCACGGTCCGTCGCTCCCCCTCGGTCACTGACGCGACTTGATGCGGCGTCAAGCTCGGAAACGCGATGATGGATCCTTTGCCGACACCCTTCAGCGGGCCTTCCGCCGGGGCAAGCGGATCGGCCCAAGCCGGCCGCAATTCGAGGTCTCCACCCCGATAATCTCCCGGATCGGTCAGCTCCAGTACCGCCGTGATCTTGCGCTCGACGGCCTGCCCTTGGGACATTTGCGCGTAGTCGGAATGCCACCCATAGTGGCCGTTCTCTCTGTAGATCGCGTATTGCGCCGGGCTCGGGGCAATCAGCGAAAACCGCCAGCTGCGCGCATTGGCGATCGCGGCATAGTGATAAAGCAAGCCATTGATCCAATGATCATGGGAGAAGAAGCCGACCACCGAAGAGCGCGTGTGCGCATGCTCTTGTCCATTGTCCGGCCCAATGCGGCCCGGGAACATTTTCAGTCGGGTCGCCTCGTCATCGATCACGTCAAGGACGGCCGACGGAATGACGTTTTCAAAAACATAGTAAGGCGGCGCAAAAATCATTTGCCGGTGAGCGGCGCGGACGGCGGGTCGAATAGCGTCACATAATCCACGCGCGCCGGTGCGAGCCCAGACGGCGCAACACGCCCATCGGCTCCCGTGGCGCGGGCCGCGCCGCGCTCGCCCGATCCGTCCTCACCGCCCGGTGGATAGGAGGGGTAGGACGGATAGGAAGGGTAAGATGGATAGGAGGGGTAAGATGGATAGGACGCATAGGTTGGGTCCAGTTGAGGGCTGAAATGCCGAGGCATGCCGTCCATCCTCCTTACCGGTCAGGTCAACCCAAGGATATATCCGATAAATCGGCCGGTTATCAAGGGATTTTGCGATCTGGCATGGGGCAAGCGGGTAAGGCGGATCGGGACAAATCGCCGATCTCATTCAATCTAACCGCGTGTGAAGGGCTGGAGACTGATGCGGTTGGGCAACGGACAGGCTGCTGAGGGAGTGGGCGGTCGGTGGGGTCCGACTCCTGGCTAAACCGTCTCCAGCCGCGCGCCGGCCGCCACCACATCGCGCAAACAGCCGAGCGCCGCCGCCACCGCTGCGCGGTTTGCGGCATCGTCGCGCCAATACATCGCGACGGTGCCGAAGCCCGACAGCTTGAGCGGCACGATCCGCAACAGGTTCATCTGGGCGAATCGCGTCGCGGCCCGGTGCGACGCCAGGCCGATCATGTCGCTGTTGTTGAGCAGCGTCAGGTTCAGCG
>CAJCJC010000342.1 GCA_903970575.1 Alphaproteobacteria bacterium | reverse complement strand
TCCGGCACGGCTTGGGCCGCCGTCGCGTAGATCGTCGGCGTAACAAGGCCTGCTCCCGAAACCTCGGAGAATGTCAGATAGCCGTTGCCCGTCGCGCGGTCGGCGTAGAAAATCTGAACATTGTGCACGCCGGCCGACAGGGATATCGAGCTGGTGTTTCCAGGCGAATCGGCGTTAAGGCCGCTCAGCGAATCGACCAACGATCCATCGACATAGATGAAGGCCGTGTCGTCCGCCCCGATGCTGAATTCGACCGATGAGGCCGAGGTCAGGTCGAAATACCCGGTCAAAATGTCGGTGGCGAAATAATTCGTGTCGCCGGTCGTGCCCGGCGCGAACATCGATGTCGCCGTGGATGATAACGCCACTGTTCCCGTCCCATCCGCCGTGACGTTCGCGTTGCCGCCGCTGCTCGCCGGGTCCCACCAGTTGATCTGGTTGGTCGCCCCCAACAAAGACGCGGACGACAGCGGATTGACCGTTCCGAAATTCGCCGCATAGCCCGGATTGTAAACCGGTAGGCCGTTCGGGCCCAGAGTGCTGGTCACATAGTTCGGGGACTCGCCGATGGGATAGCTCTGCGTCGCGGAGTTGTAGAAATCGGGCGTTTCGGTGACGCCTGCGTTGTTGCCCGCCGCGCCCTGTTGGTTCGCGACCTCAAAAAACTGCGCGCTAAAATTCGAGATCGATGCCGCGCGGGCCAGCGGGGAAAGGGAGAGCATTGCGGCGCCGAAGGCTGCCAGGCAAAGCGTCTTGCGGGAAAAAACCATGGTATAAACTCCTAGTCATTAGAGGCGGATCGTTTGCCGCTCCGCGATCTGCGACGCGTGAGGCCGGCTTACGTATCGCTGATACGAACCAGCTTACGTATCGCCGATACGAACCAGATGGAAAGCAAGATGTGTGCCAGTCTTGTAATCCATTGATATTATTCTCTATATTGTAACGGTGCCGTAATTACCCCAGCGAAACGTAAAACAAACCGACACTTTCGATATCGTCGCGCGTGCGCCGCTGGACCGCGCCGGAGGTGATCGTACTGCGTACAAATCAGCCATGCCGCCAGCCAAGCTCCACAGATTTCGTAATTGTCATTATAATGACGTGATCGATCAAAATCCATCGTATCGTGGTGAAACGCCGGCGTCGTTCGGGTTTTGACTATAGGAAAGCCATATTGCACCGATCAGTCTCAGGATTCGTCCGCCGCGATTCGATGAAAGCCTTGTCAATGTTCAGACATGTTTTTTTCCCGACAGCGATATGCGCTGCCCTTGCCGTATTGTTCGCGCCATCATCGAGTTGGGCCGAGGATTCGGGCGACATCCCGCCCGGCGCGGTGTCGTCATCGATGCCGCAAGACGAACGGGATTTGCTCGCGCTGTTCGCGGCGGCGGGAAAGGATTACGCGGCGCGCCATGCCGATATGCGCGCGCAGGACATCCGCCTGGGTTTGCAGGTGCATGTTATCGAGGCGTTGCGGCGGAATTCGCTCGCTCAGGGATGGACCGGAGTCGTGGAGTCACGCGGTCTGACGCCGGAAGGGGATGCGTGGGTCAGCATCCGGATCGGAGACGCCATCACGCTTTCGACCTGGAAAACAAAGGATGAGGACGCAACCGCCACGACTCTATTCAAACCGGGCTCCAAGCTTTTCGCGGTGGCTCAGAACGCGAAAGTCGGCCAGCCGATCAAATTTAGCGGTTATGTGTTGCTTTATTTGAACGAACCCGATGAGGACATGATCCTGCGGCCAAATTTGATTATGTTCTTCACCGATCTAACGCCCGCCTGATGCGCGTAATTCCGTCGCCTGGCCGTGGCTCGCGCCTTAAGGCTCCGCGGGAGATTTCAAACATGTCAAACTATTTCATCCGCGCCGGCATTCTGGGGGCGGTTTCGCTCGCGGCGCTGTCCTTCCCGCCCGCCGCCCGGGCCGCCGCCAGCGATCCCGCTGTCGAGCAGCAACATGTGGCCGCTGCTGACAAGCTCCAGGCCAAAGGGGACGCCCAGGGGGCCGAACTCGAACTCAAAAACGCCTTAAAGGCCGCGCCCCAGGACGCCGCCGTCAGAGTCAGGCTCGCGCGCATTGAACTCGGCATGAACGATCCGGAAAGCGCGCAGACGGATTTGCGGACGGCGATAAAGGATGGCGGTGACGAAACCGAGATCGTTCCGCTGCTTGACCGCGCCTATTTCGCCCAAGGGAAATTCGAGGATTTGTTGCGTGACATGCCGGCCCGCGATGACGGGCCGCCGCTTGTGCGGTCCGCCGTCCTTGTTGCGCGCGCCGACGCCATGGCCGCGCTCAAAATGTACGATGACGCCCGGTCCGCCCTCACGCAGGCCGAGCAGCTCGCCCCGCGATCGGTCATCCCGAAGCTGGCGATCGCGCGGCTCGATTACGCGCGCGATCAACCCGACAGCGCGCTATCGAAGGTCGACGAGGTCATCCAGGCGCCAGCCTCGGCGGACGGGAAGGGGGCGCTCGCGGACGCGCATCTTCTGAAAGGCCGCATACTCATCTCCAAGGGAGATAACGCGGGCGCGTTGACCGAGATGAACGCGGCGCTCGCGAGCGACCCCGCCAACGCCGCGGCGCTGATCGAGCGGGCGCAGCTTTACATCGCCCAGAATCAGGACGCCAAGGCCGACGCCGATATCAAGGCGGCGATCGCGGCGGCCCCCCGGGCCGTCGCGGCGCGATACTTTCAGGCGCTGCTGCTCGTGCGCGCCAAGGATTTCACGGGGGCCGATACGGACCTCACCAAATACGCCCAGGGTTTCAAGGCATTTCCGCGCGGCTATCTGCTACAGGCGACCGTCAAGATATTGCTCAAGCAGTACGAACAAGCCGAGGCGGCGATCGATCTCTATCTCGCCGCCGTACCGGGCGACCTCGAGGGTGAGAAGGTTCAGGCCGATCTCCTGATGCGGATGGGAAATTTCGCGGCCGCGGCGGACGTGCTGGATCGCGCCGTTCTCGAACACCCAAACGACGCCGACGCGCTGGAGATGCTGGGGCAGGCCTATGGGCCGATCAACACCTATCGGTCGAGGGAGGCGTTCGACAAGGCCGCGAAGCTCCGGCCGGATAATCCCTCGGTCCTTCGCGGCCTCGCGCTCGACAACATCGCGCAGGGGAAGGACGCGAACGGCGCTTCCGATCTCGAA
>CAJCJC010000341.1 GCA_903970575.1 Alphaproteobacteria bacterium | reverse complement strand
GCGGTAATGTGCTCGGCGATCCAGTCATCGGCGGCGTCGGCGCCCTCCGCCACCACGACCATGCGGATATTTGGGTTTTCCACCGGGCGGATTGGCCGCGAGCCGTTGGAAACCACGAAGACGACGAGTTTTAGACGGGTCGCGACGCGATAAACCTCGTCCCGGACCGGGCAAGCATCCGCGTCGATATAGATCTCCGTCACGGTCTCGGGTTTGGGACTGCTACCGGGCGCCGGAGCGCTTGATCGTCTTGACCGGCCCGCGCGGCTGGCCGGACATCTCGGCGATCTTGCGATCCTGAGCCTCGATGATCGCCCGGGCGGAGGCGTCACCCGCGAAAGGGTCGAGTTCGGATGTGGATATCTTGCGGTTCGAACTGCGAGCCCCGTCCTCATAGACCACGTCGAACATGATAAAGCCGTTATCGACTGGTTTCTTCTTCGCCATGGTCATCACCGAAATATGAGGTCTAACGCTGGTCGGTCATGCCATTACAGAAGATGCGCATCCGCCAACCCGCAGGTTCTATCGGGCGCGCAGCCTTTTGTCACCCGCCCGCCTCCGCGCCTATTGTTTTTCAGCCCCGATGAACTCGCTTTCGGTCTTTGGCATCTGGGGACCCGCGGCGTAAAAATTCGTCGCGGGCGTGGATTTCAGAAAACCGTACGCTGTGACGCTGTAGGGTATTTCAGGCCTTGTATCGATATTTTGTTGCCATGGCAGTACCTTGCGGAACGCGGTCCAGACGGCGGTCGGCGCAGCGCCAAAGTTTCTATCGGCGCCTTCGGCCTTGCGCACATCCATCCAATAGGTTGCGGTCAATAGGTCATATCCCAGAAGCTGCATCGTCAGATCGATCACTTGTCGGCCGCGAACGCCCTTCAGCCGCGTCTGCGCCTCGATATCGGCGACCCCGATATCGGCGGCGTTTCCCTCAGGGGTCAGCGAGTGCGACAGGCTTTGGATTTCCTGCCAGATGTCCATGAACGCGAAATAGGGTTCGGACATGCTGGGCGAAAGCTCGATCTGTTCCGGGGTCAGCACGTCGGCGATCTTGATCCCGGTGAAGAAGGGGGTAGGACCGCGGTCGCTGAATCGCTCGATGCGCTGAGCCACCGCGGCGTCCATGTTGGCCAAAGCATTGGTGAAGGCCTCCATGGCGTTCGCCATCGGATAGGGATCCCAGTTCGCGTTAGATAAAACATAGCCATGCGATCCATGGCTGAGCGGACCTCCCTTCACGTAATATTTCATCATCTGAGGGGTGGCCAGTTCCCAGGAATCGGACGGTGAGGCGCCGACGATGAAGGCCGGATTCTGCTCGCCCGAATTGATTTGGACGGTAACGTTGTCGCGCAGCGCCGCCCAGGCCTGCCAGGCGGAGGCCTGCCGGATATAGGATGCGCGCATGCTCTCGGGATCCTGGAGAATGCGCTTGGGATCGTCCTCGAACAGATATGAGCCGCGCAGCATGTCGAGCAGGCGCGCCGCGTCCCACGCCACCCATTTGAACGGTCGCTTGGCCTGAACGATTCCGGCCAAGGGCGTCAGGCTGGAGTTCATGCCGAGCTTGTCCAGCGCGTGTATCAAATCCGCCCATTCCAGCGCCGCCTTGCCGTCCGCGACCATGAGCACGGCCAGCGCATCCGCATACGCGTTGCTGGTGCCGCCGCCGGTTTCCGTCTGGAGCGGTTTTAACCCGGCCTTGGCCAGCGCATCGGACGCCTTCATCCGCACGCCCTGATAATAGGCGTCACCCTTGCCCACCATCGTGGCCAGGAAATTGCTGGTGAGCATAAGGTCGCCCTCGCCCAGCGTGCCGCGCGCATACATGACGGGCGCGACGCGCTTGTTCAGCATGTCGACGATCATCTGCATGAATTCGGGAGTCGCCACCTCGAACGGGACCGAATTTGCGCGGATAACCAGGAAAGCGCGGAGCAGGTCTTCGTCGACGATTTCCGGCGACACGCCCTCGCGGACGCCGCTGCGCGCCTCGGATAGCGAATTCTCCGTGCTCTTCTTCAGTTCGACCTCGCGCTCGGCGCCATAGCCGCGATTAAGGCCATAGACCGGAATATTCTCGGCGCCGGCCTCGGCTTTCAGCGCGGCGCCGTCGGATGCGTGCTGAATAGCCTCCGGACTGTAACGAATTTTCGCGCCGCGGCGGGCGACCGCGATCACGTCTTCGATCGTCAGGTCATGGCCCGTAATCGTCACGACCTTGTTGTCTTCGGTCGGTGCGATCGGATTGAAGGTCGCCGCCGCCGCCAATGCCGCGCCGCCAAAAAGTATATACGCCGCGACGCCCGGACGAACGAAGCTCATTCGAAAATTCATGTTCCACCTATCGCGTGCTTATTGAGCCGTCTGACCTATGGCTTCGCTTTCCGTCGCGGGCATGGTTGGCCCTGACGCATAGAAGCGGGACGCCGGCGTCGATTTTAGGAAGTCGTACGCGACGATGCTGTAGGGTATCTCGGGCCGCGTATCGACAGTCTGTTGCCACGGCATCACTTTGCGGAAGGCGGTCCAGATTGCGGTCGGCGCGGTTCCGAAGTTTCTGGTCGCGGTTTCGGCCTTACGGACATCCATCCAGTATGTCGCGGTCAGAAGATCGTATCCCAGAAGCTGCATCGTGAGGTCGATGACCTGCCGACCGCGCCAGCCTTTCAGCCGGGTTTGCGCCTCGATATCGGCGACCCCTATATCGGCGGCGTTTCCCTCCGGGGTCAGAGAGTGCGACAGGCTTTGGATTTCCTGCCAGACATCCATGAAGGCGAAATAGGGTTCGGTCATGCTGGGTGAAAGTTCGATCTGCTCCGGCGTCAACACGTCGGCGATCTTGATCCCGGTGAAGAACGGCGTGGGACCGCGATCGCTGAAGCGTTCTATTCTTTGGGCGACGGCCGCGTCCATATTGGCGAGGGCGTTGGTGAAAGCCTCCATCGCGTTCGCCATGGGATAAGGGTCCCAATTGGCGTTCGAGAACACATAGCCGTGCTGTCCATGGCTTAACGGGCCGCCCTTCACATAATACTTCATGAATTGGG
The DNA here is from genome assembly GCA_903970575.1 of Alphaproteobacteria bacterium. GTDB lineage: Bacteria > Pseudomonadota > Alphaproteobacteria > BOG-932 > Roseiterribacteraceae > BOG-932. Next base: position 478 of record CAJCJC010000341.1, on the reverse strand, counting down.
GTGTTGAGAGCTCCCATGAATCGGTCGGGCTGGCGCCGACGATGAAAGCCGGGTTCTGCTCTCCCGAATTGATTTGGACGGTAACGTTGTCGCGCAGCGCCGCCCAGGCCTGCCAGGCGGAGCCCTGGCGGATATAAGAGGCGCGCATGCTCTCCGGGTCCTGGAGGATGCGCTTGGGGTCGTCTTCGAACAGATACGAGCCGCGCAGCATGTCGAGCAGGCGCGCCGCGTCCCACGCCACCCATTTGAACGGGCGCTTTTCCTGTACGATTCCCGCCAGCGGCGTCAGACTGGAATTCATGCCGAGCTTGTCCAGCGCGTGGATCAAATCCGCCCATTCCAGCGCCGCCTTTCCGTCCGCGACCATCAGCACGGCCTGGGCGTCGGCGTAGGCGTTGCTGGTGCCGCCGCCCGGTTCGGTCGACAAGGGCTTCAAACCCGCCTTGGCCAGGGCTTCGGACGCCTTCATCCGCACGCC
>CAJCJC010000340.1 GCA_903970575.1 Alphaproteobacteria bacterium | reverse complement strand
TGCGCCGCCGCCACCACCGTCTGGCCTCAACCTCTTCTTCCATATTCGATAACCGCGCCGAAGACGGCTGCTTTGAACGCCTCCGACTCATAAGGTCGGGGGCGTTTCCGCGTCCGGCTCTCGCGTCTCACGTGGCATCGTGCTACGCCAAGAACTCAAAAATTGAGGGAGATCAGACGTGACGCTTTCGATGCACCAGGCTTCGGTTCCCGTGTTCGACCGCCATCTCGGCGCCTTGGCGACGATCCTGACCAAGGCGGCGGCGCACGCCGAGGCCCGCAAGATCGATCCCGCCGCGTTGATTCAGTTTCGCCTTTATCCGGATATGTTTACGCTGGCGCGTCAGGTGCAGATCGCCTCGGACGCGGCCAAGGGCGCAATCGCACGCTTGGCGGGCGCCGAGGTTCCCGCTTGGGAAGACACGGAGACGACGTTCGAACAGCTTGCGGCGCGCTGCGTCCACACCCAACGGTTCATCGCTGGTTTCACGCCTGAGCAAATCGACGGGTCCGAGGATCGCGAGATCATCCTGACAATGCGCGCCGGTTCGCTCACCTTCACCGGGCAGCAATATATGCTGAATTTCGCGATGCCGAATTTCTATTTTCACGCATCCATGACCTACGCCATCTTGCGCCATAATGGCGTCGAAATCGGTAAGCGTGATTTCCTCGGGACCTAAGGCTCTCCGCAAGACGATCGCCGGGCGTTTACAGCACCGGAACCGGCGATCCTATTTCCGCCGCAATGTCGATTTTCCCGAGGGTGACGGCGAATATGGCGCCGGAGCGATCGGTTCTGTTCCGCACCGTGATCTGGCCACCCATCGCCTCCAAAAATCCACGACAGATGGCAAGCCCAAGGCCGGTGCCCGGACGCTGCCTGTCTTCGCGCCTCAGCCGCGTGAATTTATCGAATATCGCCGCGCGGGACTCCGGCGCGATCCCGGGGCCCTCATCCATGATTTCGATCGTGACGAAATCACCCGCTGCACGACTGGAGATCGTTATCGACCCGCCGACAGGCGCATATTTCGCGGCGTTATCGAGCAAGTTGAAGATGACTTGCTCCAGTAGCAGAAAATCGGCGCGCGCCATCGGCAAGTCCGCCGGGATATCCACAATCACGGGCCGCCCCATCATCAACGGCGCCGCGCGCTCAAGCGCGGCTTCCACGGTTTCCATCACGTCGATCGGCGCAAGCGCGATGTTGAGATCGCCGGACTCGAGGCGGGTCATATCGAGCAGATTGCCGATGAAGCGATTGAGGCGTTCCGCTTCCGCCTGCGCGCGATCCAACAATTCCACCTTGATTGCAGGGTCAAAGGACGGGGTGAGCGTCTTAAGCGTCGCGTGCGTCGCCATGATGACAGTGAGCGGCGTGCGCAAATCATGAGACAGAGACGTCAGCATCGCGCTCCGCAGCCGCTCTTTTTCCGCCTCCAGATTGGCGCGTTCGACCGACCGAGCAAGCGCCAGACGTTCGATCGCGATCACCGTCTGCTCCAGCGTCATCGCCAGCAAGCGCCGGGTATCCAGCGATAGTTCGTCCGGAATCCGCGTGATCGCAACCAATCCGGCGCCATGGCTGAGGCCCCGCAGCGTTCGCCAATAAAAGTCTTGGCCTGTATGCCAGGCCTCCGGCGCGCCTGCGTCTTGGCGCCCCGCCGCAAGACAAGCGACTATCGCATCCCTGTTAATTTCGGCCGTTTGGGATTTGGCGTAATCCAGGCCGCCATCCACCTCCTTCAGCGCGATGCCGACGCCGCAATCGACCATCGCGCCAATCGCCTGGGAGGCGACCGAAAGCAGCATCCGCGTCGACCCCGCCGCCGCGATTTTTTGACTGAAATCATAGAGTCGATCCGCAGCTTCGGCGCGCGTTCGAAGCGCTTCGCCCTGGCGGTTTTTCAGCGCCGCGAGGTTGCTCACCATGATGGAGACAATGAGAAAGAGGATCAGCGCCAGCAGATCGCGCGGGTCGTCAATCGTCAGCGTAAATCTTGGTGAAAGGAAGAAGAAATTCCAAACGAGCTCGCTGAGCAGCGAAGCGAAGATCGACGGCCACAACCCATAACGCAAGGCGCTGAATAAAACCGCTGTCAGGAATATAAGCGAAAAATTTGAGGGCAGAATAGTTCCCAGGAGCAGCCAACAGAGAATAGCCGCCACCACAACCATGCCGAAGCTCATGAACCACGGTTCAACCGCGACTCCGGCAAATTTTAGACCTCCTCGCATAAGGCGTACCGAGGGGCTTATGGGGCGTTATCCGCCTAGGCTAGATCGCTGCCAGTCCCTTCTCGCCGGTACGAATGCGGATTGCGTCCTCGATCGTCGAAATGAATATCTTTCCGTCGCCGATCTTGCCGCTGTGGGCCGAGTGCTGAATAGCGTCAACCGCCCGTTCGAGCAGTGCGTCATCCAACACTACCTCGATTTTCATCTTGGGCAAGAAATCGACGACATATTCCGCGCCGCGATAAAGTTCGGTATGTCCCTTTTGCCGGCCATATCCCTTGACCTCGGTCACGGTGAGGCCTTGCACGCCAATTCCATTCAACGCTTCCTTCACATCCTCAAGCTTGAACGGCTTGATGATGGCTTCAATCTTTTTCATCTAAAATCTCCTCGCCAGCCGGCGCATGATGCAATATCCATGCGCCGGCTGAGCTTTCATAGCCTTATATAGGCGTTAGGGAACGACTTCGCCGTGAAGCGCTAGATCGAGCCCATCGATCTCAGTTTCCGCGTCAACTCGCAGACCGATCGTCCAATCGATGAGCTTAAGCAGGATGAAGCTGACCACGGCGTCGAACACGATCACGATGCCGACACCGATAATCTGAGTCAGAACCTGTTCCGGATGTCCTTCGAGTAGCCCGCCCTTACCGGGATCGGCCGCGCTAGCCGAACCTGCGATGACGGATGCGCGGGCGAAGACACCGGTTAGGATCGCGCCAACGATGCCGCCGATGGCGTGGACTCCGAATGCATCTAGGCTGTCATCATAACCCATCATGTGCTTCAGGCTGGTTGCCGACCAAAAGCAGATGCCGCCGGCAAGAAATCCGATGATCAGCGCGCCGCCTGGAAGCACAAAGCCGGATGCGGGCGTAATTGCGACCAAGCCTGCCACGGCGCCGGAGCAGATGCCCAGGACGGATGGCTTCCCCTTCAAAATCCACTCCACGAACATCCATCCAAGAGCAGCGGCGGCGGCCGCGATTTGGCTGACCGCCATCGCCATCCCGGCGTTTACGCCCGCCGAAAGCGCCGACCCCGCGTTGAAACCGAACCAACCTACCCATAGAAGGGAGGCGCCAATGAAGGTCAGGACCAGATTATGCGGCGGCATAGGTTCCTTGGGATATCCAATGCGCTTGCCGAGCACGAGCGCGGTGATCAGGCCACACACCCCGGCGCTGATATGGACAACGGTGCCACCAGCATAATCCAGAACGCCCATGGCGCCGAGGAAACCATCCGGCCCCCACACCCAGTGGGCGATCGGCGCGTAGACGATAATGCTCCACAGCCCAATGAACCACATCATCGCCGAGAATTTCATCCGATCGGCGAACGAGCCGCAGTTCAGCGCCGGGGTGATGGCCGCGAAAGTCATCTGAAAACACATATAGACCGATTCGGGGATCGTCTTGGCCAGATCGCTGATGCTATCGATGTCCATCCCATTCAGGAATATACGGTCGAACCCGCCCAGATAGGGCCCGAGCGCGCCGATTCCCGGCCGAAACGCGATGCTATAGCTGATCACGACCCATAGCACGGTTACCATGCAGGTAATGGCGAAGGTCTGCATGATCGTGTCGAGCACGTTTTTCTTGCGGACCATGCCGCCATAGAACAAGGCAAGGCCAGGGATCGCCATCATCAACACGAAAGCGACCGAAGTCAGCATCCAGGCGGTATCACCGCTATCGAGCTTGGGGGCGGGGCTGGCGTGCGTGGTTCCATCCGTGCTGAGCGCCGCCGGCGATGTGCTCGGCGTGCACGCCGGCAAGG
>CAJCJC010000339.1 GCA_903970575.1 Alphaproteobacteria bacterium | reverse complement strand
GAGCGGGTGGTGGAGTAGGATTGCGCAATAATAACAGACGCCGAAATCCACGGGGCGTTGAAACGTATCCAGAAAAATTATATCACTTCTGGTGGAATAGTTTCGGAGGGCGCTATGCCGGACGGGTTTTCGTTGAAGGAGGCGGCGGCGATCGCTGAACTGCCGGAGGAAGCGGTCCGCATGGCCATCGAGAAGAAGGCGATTGCGCCAAGCAAGAAACGCGTCGGCAAATCGAGCCGATATGTGTTCGGGATCAGAGATTTGTTTTACGTGAAGCTGCTGTCCGAGTTTCCGCTCGATCTCGATCAAGAGGACAAAATTGCCTTGCGGAACCTGGTCTTCCAGCGTGGCGATCGGTCGGGGCGGTGGCGCCGAGCGAACGCCGATTTTACGCTGACCCACGGTTTGCTCAGTCTCAAGGTCGATGTTCGGCGTCTTCGCGACGGACTGGCTCGGGATATCGCCATCTATCGACGCGGGCGCCGCCGAATCGTCTCCGACCCTGAGATACTTGTCGGTGAACCGGTATTCGCGGGAACCCGCATTCCGCTGGCCCACATCGTGGGCTTGATCGCTCGGGGCGTCCCGCTCAATGAGATACGGGAAGACTACCCATCGCTGCATCCGTTCGACCTCGCGTTCGCGGCGATTCACGCCAAGATGAAGCGCAGCCCAGGGCGCCCGCGCAAGACTCTGGAAATTCGGCGTACTTTAAACGAAACGGAAGCTCATCGTGCGCCTTCTGCTCGATGAGCATATTTCACCTAAAATAGCGGAATGGGCGGCCGCCCTCGGTATTTATTCCCAATCAGTTCCGCATGTTGGACTCAGCGGCTCCTCGGACAGATCCGTTTGGTCATACGCATTCGAAAATGATTTCACCGTGGTCACGACGAACGCCCGGGACTTTGTCGTATTGCTGGAAGTCGAGCTTCATGCCGGCCTTATTGTCCTGCGCGAGGGCGGGCTTTCCAGAAAGGCCCAATGGGACCAGCTGAAGCCCGCACTGGAGCACGTGCTCTCAACCGGAGACGCGGATTACATGATCAACAAACTGATCGAAGTGCGGGGCATCGGCGCGTTCGATGTTCGCGATATTCCACGGGCGTAATGAGCCGAGCGGTTCAGCGCAGAGAATTAAGAATTGTGATCACGAATATATTCAATTCAATTACCATTCCTCGGAGAGTGCGGCGCCGAATGGGAAACCGAGTTGGATTGAATGTACTTCCACGGAATTAAGGTCGGCGCGCGGCCCATTCTCTCAACCGGCGCCATTATCGCCATTCTGGCTTTCGCGAAATTCGACATTCAGTTCGCCACGGCCGGGCAATACGGCGTTTTTCGGGATGAGCTTTATTATATCGCGTGCGCCCGGCATCTGGCCTGGGGCTATGTGGATCAGCCGCCGTTGATCGCGTGCGTTACCTGGTTCGCCCTTCATGCATTCGGCCCCTCGCTGCAGGGGCTGCGATTCTTGCCGGCGGTAGCGGGCGGGATGCTGGTCTGGCTTGCGGCGGAGATCGCGCGGGAGATGGGCGGCGGGCGGTTCGCGCGGTGCTTCGCCGCCTTCGCGGTGATTCCGGTTCCGGTCTATCTGATGGTGAACCACTGGCTGACCATGAACGCGTTCGAGCCGTTGTTGTGGACCGGCCTGTTCTGGCTCGCGTTGAGGATGACCATCCGCGCCGAGCCCCGCTATTGGCTCGCCATCGGCGTCGTGGCCGGAATCGGGCTTGAAAACAAATATTCGATGGTCTTCGCGATTGCGGGCCTGATCTTTGGGCTTTTGTTGACGCCGGAGCGGCGGTTTCTAAGAAGCTGGTACTGCGCGGCGGGCGCGGCCATCGCTTTCGCGCTGTTTCTGCCGAACCTGCTGTGGCTCATCCATCACGATTTTCCGTTCCTTGCGTTTCAGCGCCTTCAGCGTATGAGCGGGGATCGAATCCTGCGCGCGCCTCTGGCGTTCGTCGCGGACCAGGTGGTGATGATGAACCCGTTGCTGGCGCCGCTATGGGGCGGCGGGCTAATCTGGCTGCTGGCGCGGCCGCCGGGCCGGCGATACCGTTTCCTCGGCTGGGCGTTTCTGGGGGTTTTTCTGCCGCTCCTGGCGCTTAAGGCTAAAAATTATTATGTCGCTCCGGCCTATCCCGTGCTGTTCGCGGCGGGGGCCGTCGCGTTCGAGCGGGTGACGGCGACGACTTTGAAGTGGTCGCGTGCCGCCTATGTCGCTTCAGTTCTGGCGGCTGGTCTGTTCCTGGCGCCGTTCGTGCTGCCGGTTTTGCCGCTGGACGATTTCATCGCCTATCAGCGCGCGTTCGGCGGCTTTACGCCAATTCGTTTTGAGAAAACGCGCCCCAGCCTGTTGCCACAGCAATTCGCCGACGAGTTGGGCTGGGAAGAAATGGCGCGCAAGACGGCGCTCGTCTTCAACAGCCTGCCCGAGGCGGACCGCAAGGATGCCGCCATCTTCGGCAACAATTACGGCGAATCCGCCGCCATCGATTTCTTCGGTCCCAAATACCAGCTGCCCAGCGCGATCGGGAAAGATGTGAATTATTGGCTGTGGGGACCCAGGGATTATACGGGTCGCGTCGTCATCGTTCTGGGCAGCGACGGAACCGACGACCGGGACCATTTCAGAACGGTGGAGGCCGCGGGCCGGCTGGACGATCCCCGCGCGCGGGCCGAGGAGCGTTTCGACATCTATCTGTGCCGCGACCTGACGGTGGATTTGGGCGCGCTGTGGCCGAAGCTGAAGCGGTGGTGAAGGGGCTACTCAAAAACTGAGCGCGGGGGCGGATTTAGCGTTATGAAAGCCAGTTGACCGGCACATTCAACGCGTACGCGAGCCTCTCGATCATGTCCGGGCTTCCCATACGGCGCCCGTTTTCAAGATCGGACAAATAGCCCTGCCCGATGCCTGTTGTCGAAGCCAAACGCCGCTGCGTCTCGCCGCGCCATTTGCGAATAGCTTTCAGCCGGCTGTGGCCGCGAAGAACAACGGTCGCTGTGACTTGGGATTTCACAATACGGGCCAACCCATAAGATTTTAGCGCGGAGTTCGTGGAGGACGCATGCCGAGGTCGCGGAGATTCGATTCTGCTCTCGCACGCTCCGCGCCGCCAATTACTGCTTGACGGCTATGCCTTTATGTTCTTATAAAGTTCGTTATGAGATTGAACGCCCATAAAACAAGCGAAGAGAGCGCCGCCTTGGCCGAGGCCGCGGGCGGGTTTTCGCATGACGCGCTGGATGCGTTCCGGGATTCGCGGCTGGATGAGCTGGCGCGGCTGCGCCAGATCGGGATCGCGGGGGCGGAGCGGATATCGCGCTGCATGCAGGGCAAGGCGACGCCGGCGGAGGCGGCGCTGCTGGCCAGCAAGGATGGGTTGTTCGTCGAGTTCATGCGCACCAGCCGTGCGGTGCGGCAGGTGATCGTTCTGGAGATGGAGCTGATGGGCTTGCGCCCCGCGCCGGATCGCGACGCGCCGCGCGGGCTTCATGCGCCGGATGCCAGGGCCAACGACAATCGGGGACGCCCCGGCGATGTACTCGCCTTTGGCGATATCGGCAACGATTACGATTACAATCACGGGCCGCTGGATGAGGTGGTCGCGCGCATTCGCAAGGATTTGCGGGTCGCGGCGCCGGCCGAGGACCCGTTCGCGCCACGCGCGCGGCGGGCGCCGGAGCCGCCACCCGTTTCGCCGGAGCCCATGTCGCGGGAGCCCGTCGCGCGGGACAGGGCCGCGCCGGAACCGGTCGCCGGTCCATCCCGCGCGGTGTCGGGCAAACGGCTCACGGCCTTCGTTCTGGGGCCGGTCGTGCGGTCGGCGGTGGCGGGGATCGGTTCCTCCGCCGCAGCGATGGACGCCGTCGACCGATGGATGGCGCGGCGGTCCACCGGCGGGATCGGCCAGGGACGCGGGCCGCCTGGGTGAGGTGGGCTGGGTTGAGGACTGGCGCGGAGTGCGCCGAAATTGCGCCGATCGATCTTCGTTTGATTGTATAGCGAGTGTGATTTTAACCTTGCGCCCGATCCTTGGGCGCGAGGCGTACCCGCATGCGCGCCTTAGTAGACAATACGCGCCACTTCGCTTGTGAATTGGTCCATCCTTGCCTGCTTTTCCCGTTCCCCAAGGTTGTCCATCCGGGACACAAGCGGACAGTAGGCCTCCATTAGGTAATTCACGATTTCCGCTTTCTCGACGCCGGGATAACGCACACGGAGATCGGACGCGATGATGCCGATACGGTTCTGCTCGTCGCCGCTCGCCAGCAGGTTGGACGCCACCCGTAACTGGGTGGGCGTTTCCTTCAGCAGGCCCGGATGCGTCAGCTGTTCAGGCGCGGGGCACTGAAACGCCAACGCCGATCCGCCGGACATTATGGCCAGGGCGGCGACGACCGCGATTCGACGCTGGGCGCGCGGGACGGTCGTTCGGTCGATCCAACGCTGCATGACGCCATCTCCTTTTTGAAAACGCCGGCGGCGCTTCAAAAAACGCCTGTCGTGAATCACAACGTTCGCCAGTCGATTTCGTTCAGGCGCGCGAACGATTGCGCGCGGGCGCGGCTGACGCTACGACCTTTAAGTCCCTTATTTTTCCCGATCGCTCCGGCGATCGCCCCCACCTCGCCTCCCCCATCGAGGGGGAGGGACATGACGGGACGGGGGCGGATATGAGGGCGCGCGGCATGGCGGTTTATCTCGTTACCGGCGGGGCCGGGTTCATCGGCTCGCATCTGGTCGACGCGTTGCTCGCGGATGGTCACAATGTGCGGGTGCTGGATAATCTCTCGACCGGCAAGCGCGAAAATCTGGACCCAAGAGCGATTCTGATCGTCGGGGACGTCGCCGACCCGGCCCTGACCGCGGAGGCGATGGCGGGGGTGGATGGATGTTTCCACCTGGCGGCCGTGGCCTCGGTCGAGCTGGGCAACCGGGATTGGCTGGGAACGCATCGGGCGAACCTGACCGGCGCCATTACCGTGTTCGACGCGGCCCGCCGGGCCAGGCCGGATTCGACCGTGCCTGTGGTCTATGCCTCCTCGGCGGCGGTCTATGGCGACTCGGCGGCGCTGCCGCTGAGTGAAACGGCGCGGGCGGAACCGCTTTCGGCCTATGGCGCCGATAAGCTGGGCTGCGAGCTGCACGCAAGGGTCGCCTTAAGGGTGCATTGCGTGCGCGCGACCGGCTGCCGGTTTTTCAACGTGTATGGGCCAAGGCAGGATCCGGCGTCGCCCTATTCCGGGGTGATCTCGATCTTCTTCAACCGGATCGGCCAGGGGCAGGGGATCACCATTTTCGGCGATGGCGGGCAGATTCGCGATTTCATCTATGTGGCGGATGTCGTGCGGGCCCTGTTGGCCTGCATGGCGCGCGACGCGGCCGAGCCGGCGGTTTTCAATATCTGCACCGGGCGGACGACGTCGCTGATCGAACTCGCGGACGCCATCGGCCGGGTTCACGGCGTTGCGCCCAGCATCCAATTCGGACCGGCGCGCGCCGGCGATATCAGGGCGTCGCTGGGGAATCCGAGCCTCGCCCGCGCGGCGCTGGGCTTCGAGGCGCGGATTCTGCTGGAGGATGGGATTCGGCTGATGGCCCAGGACCCCGCAAATTAATAAAATGTAATGCGGTCGCAATCGCGGGTTTATGCGCGACCGTTATGTTAGGAGGTTGAAGCTTTAATCTCGAGAGGACCGGATGGCGAAGCGGCTGTTCATCGTCTGCTTTGTCCTCTATTGCGCGCCGGCCTGGGTGGACGCGGTTCCGCGAATGGCGCTGGCGCAAACTCCCGATTATCCGCCCCCGCCCCCCGCCCGGCTGATCCGCCCGCGCGCGGTCTATCCCGAGCCGCGCCCCGTCGAACGCTCGCGTCCGCTGGATGACCGGTGCCGCGCGCTGAAGGAACAGCTCGAGATCGAGCTGCAACGATCGGGCGGCGCCCGCCGCGCCTTCCAGGCGCGCGTCGCGCATAACGCCGGCGTCCGCCTCTGCCGCGAAGGCCACCCGGATAAGGGCATGGCCGAATTCGAACGCGGGCTGTCCTATCTGCAAGGCGGGCCTCATTATTAACCAACCGCGGCCTAATTTTGAAAGACACACCGGGATTATGAAGCCATGCATCTTTTGATCGTCGAGGACGATGCCGACACAGCGTCTTATATGCGCAAGGGGCTGACCGAGGCCGGCTATACGGTCGACCATGCCGATAACGGGCGGGACGGGCTGTTCCTCGCGACGTCGGGATCGTTCGACGCGATCATCCTGGACCGGATGCTGCCGGGGCTGGACGGCCTGTCCGTGCTGCAGGCGCTGCGGGCGGCGAACATCACGACGCCCGTGCTCATCCTCTCGGCGCTGGGGCAGGTGGACGACAGGGTTAAGGGCTTGCGAGCGGGCGGGGACGATTACCTGTCCAAGCCGTTCGCGTTCTCCGAGTTGCAGGCGCGGATCGAGGCGCTGTTGCGGCGGCGCGACGCGCAGGCGGTCGAGACCAAGCTTACGGTTGGCGATCTGGAGCTCGACCTCTTGACCCGCAAGGTGCGGCGGGGCTCCAAGCCGATCGACCTACAGCCGCGCGAGATGCGGCTGTTGGAGTATATGATGCGGCACGCGGGGCAGGTGGTGACCCGCACCATGCTGCTCGAAGGCGTGTGGGATTATCATTTCGACCCGCAGACCAACGTCATCGACGTCCATATCAGTCGGCTCAGGCAGAAGCTGGACAAGGGCTTCGACAAGCCGCTGCTCCACACCATGCGCGGCGCCGGCTACTCGATCCGCGCCCCATAATCCGCGATGGCCCGCACCCTGCCGAGCTTTCTCAGGAGCTCGACCTTCCGCCTGTCGCTCTTCTATGTCCTGCTGTTCTTCCTGTCGGTCGGCGCGCTGCTCGGATTCATTTATGTCGAGACGATCGCCACGATCGACCGGCAGACGGAGCAGGCGACGAAGGCGGACG
>CAJCJC010000338.1 GCA_903970575.1 Alphaproteobacteria bacterium | reverse complement strand
AATGCCTGAAGAACTATATCAAGATGACGTCCGATCTGTCGGGCAAGCCCATCTTTGGCTGGCAGCAGGGCCTTCTGTACGGCTCCATGCCGGGCCAGATGATCAAGCCGCTGCTCGGCATGGTCGGGTTTGGCTGCGGTTCGATCGAGGCGCAAAAGGACGGGACGTATCACAGCCTGTGGAAGGAAGTGCTGTATTACACGGACCTCAAGACGGGCGAGGTGATCGACAGTTGGGTCAACCCCTATAATAACGCGACATGCGAGGTGCTGCATGTGCATAACGCATCGGTCAACATGGTGCTGAAGGCCCATCTGCCGGACTATGCCGCCATCAAGGAAAAGACCGGCAACGAGCTTGGCTATTCCAGCGTCCAGACCGAGCAGGATCCCGATCACCCCTATTTCCTGCAAACCGCCGTGGCCGGCGATACGGTCACCCTGTTCAGCGACGCCAGGGGCTATGTCCACAACCCGCTCGATCCCAAAACCTGGCCCCGGGAATCGACCGGCGAGTATTATAGCGTCGGCGAGTTTTACATGAACTGCGGCAGCCTGAAGGCGCTGTTGGACAAGAAAGTCACGAATGTCCCCTCGACCGGGACCTGGAACCGGCTCGCCGCCTGGCTGCCCTGGATGTTGATGGGCGGCCAGCAAGGGCAGCTCTTCTATATGACGACGACCAAGAAGCTTGGCGCGGCGAGCGAACTGCCCGCTTATGTTCGGAACTATACGGAAAAGCACTATCCGGATTTTCTGACGCCACCCACGGATTTCAACGTGCCGATGGAATCGAGCTGGGACGTCTATAAGCGGGAGCGCAAGCCGGCGCCGCCGCTCTGATCGTCAAAAACAATAACTTGGACCGAGGATAAGCGATGATGACAGAGACAACGCCGCTCGCGCGCAGGCAGATTCTGGGCGGTATGCTCGCTGCCGGCGCGGCCTCGATGATTGCGCCGTCTTCGCACGCCGCGACCGCCGCCAAAAGCTTCGATCCCGAAAACCCGAACGATCAATCGCTGGCGTTCCGCAAGCTGGCGTTTACCCTCGATGACAAGATGGGGTTCTGGTGGATACGCGGCACGCGGTACGGTTTGCGCGACGCCAAATTGACGCCATTCTGGGAGATGCATATCGGCAAGTTCTTCACCGTGCGGGACCTTCCGGGCGGCGACTATGAAGTCACCACCGTATCGGCCGCCTTCTACGCCGACCTCAAGACCGGCGCGTTCATTAAGGAATTCGACAATCCGTTCACGGGCAAGACGATCAAGCTCGGCTATTTTCCGCCGAAGCCGAGCAAGACGATCTTTGGCGTGGATGGGATGCATCCGGCGACCAGCGGCCCGCTGGCCAGCCTCGCCAGCGTTGGGGCTCTCGGGCCGACATGGGTCCAGGGTGACCGCGTCGTCCTTCGCGCCGATCATGTGCTGTCGGGACCGATGAGCGGATACGCCCAACCGGTCGAGGTCAACGACCTGACCACGTATTTCGGGTCGCTCAGAGATATCGTCAATCCGAAGATCGCCTCGGCCCCCGCCGCGCAGGTTTTCAGCGACATCAACACCTGGCCAGGCTGGCTTGAAATGGGCGACCAGCCGGGCAACTACTACTCGCGCGCCTATGGCGAAAAGGTTTTCTCTTATAACGCCATGCCAAAGCTTTGGCGCGATCTGATGGCTCAGGAATATCCCGAAATCGCCAACGACCCCGCCGCCGCCCTGCGGGGCTGAACGCGGCATTGACGGCAAGGCCCGCCAACGCCATCTTGGCGCGTTTCTTGGCTTAAGGCCGATCCCAGTTGCTACGATCTTTTTTCGGAAATTTCGTGATGCCAGATATTTATCTTCGGCGGCGTAATATTACGAAATCGACAAGCCGCCATCTTAAAAAACATGCTTCGAATGTTACATCTCAATTTGGTGAGGATGGAATAATACAGGCTATAATTGACATAATCGGAGCAAAAAATAATTGGTGCGTCGAATTTGGCGCCTGGGATGGGAAGTATCTTTCAAATACATGGACGCTTTTAAATGATCGGAATTGGTCCGGCGTTCTGATCGAGGGAAATGCCGATCGCGTCGCCAAACTCGAAGAGGCGCACCGCGGTGGAAACGTCACGGTGAAAAATGCGTTCGTTGGCTGGAGCGGGGATAACACGCTTGACGCGATTTTATCGGACACGGCGATACCTCAGGACTTTGATCTTCTTTCCATCGATATCGATGGAAACGACTTCCACGTATGGAAAGAAATTCGTAAATATGAACCAAGAATAGTTGTAATAGAATTTAATCCAACAGCTTCTAACCAATTGTATTTTGTGCAGGATCCGGATCCTGATATCAATCAGGGCTGTTCCTTGCTTGCTCTTATAGAGCTTGGAAAGCTTAAGGGCTATGAGCTTGTCTGTACAACAATTATAAATGCATTTTTTGTTATCAAAGAGCTTTTCCCTCTGATCGGGATTGATGACAATTCGATAGACGCCATGCACGAAGAGGAAATCACGGCCGAAATTTGCCATGGCTATGATGGGACAGTGTTTGCCGCCGGACATACGCGGCTGAACTGGCACGGTATCGCCCTGACTCAGGAAGACTACCAGTTGCTTCCAAAGAACATGCGGAAATATCCCGGATGAGCTGCTTTTCGATGGATATGAGCCGTTACCCTTTACGATTGGCGTAAGGCCGTCGCTTCCCGCGCGTCCGCGTCTTCGATCTCATCCCAGATTCGGAACTTGGCGCCTTCCGGCATCAGGTACACGTTCACCAAGAACCCGATGACGCAAAGCACTGTCGGGTAAAATATGCCGGCATAGAGAGATAGCCCCGGCAGGCCGCGCGATGCGGCCCATCCAGCCAGCGCCACGCCGATTAGCGGCGCGGCCCCGCCGATCACGCCATTGGACACATGGTATGTCACGGAGAGGGACGTATAGCGGATCGCGGTCGGGAACTGCTCGACCAGAAACGCCGCGATCGGCCCGAACACTGACGCCATCACGATCATCTGGAACAGCAGCAGTAGAATGAGCGGCGCAAGCAGGGGATGCGCCGGGTCCGCCGCCAGTCTTGTCATCGCCCAATAGGACGGCGCGAGCGTCAGCGCCGCGACTAATGATCCACCCGCGATAAAGGGCTTGCGTCCGATCCTGTCCGACCATGCTCCGAAGACCACGAACATCGGCGTGCTGAGCGCCAGCGCGATGCCGAGGCACAGATTCGTGGTCAGGAAATCCACCTTCAGCGTCTTTTGCAGGAAAACCCCGGCATAGACCTCGCTGGTATAGAAGATGACGGATTGGGCGACCGTCCCGCCGAAAATGGCCAGCAAAATCAAGCGCAGATTGCGTTTGGACCCAAGGCTCTCGAAGATCGGCCGCCTGGATGTGAGGCCCAGCGCCTTGGCCCGCACGAAAAGCGGCGATTCGCGCATCTTTCCCCGGATGATTCCGGAGACGACGACCAGCAGCGCCGCCAGCAAAAATGGGATGCGCCAGCCGAAGGACAGAAAATCCTGGGCGCTCATGCTGTATTGCACGGCAAGGACGCTGCCCAGCGCCAGCAGGAATCCGGCCGCCGCGGTGACTTGGATGAAGCTGGTGTAGTACCCGCGTCGTCCATCGGGCGCGTTCTCGGCGATGGAGATCGCCGCGCCGCCA
>CAJCJC010000337.1 GCA_903970575.1 Alphaproteobacteria bacterium | reverse complement strand
ACAGCGAAGTCCCATTCGTCCTCTGTCATCCTCGTCAGCATCGTCGGCTCCCGAAAACCAAACCGACAGCCTATGAATCACCTATCCCCTGCTTCCGGAATCCCCCGAATCAATTTGTCGCAATCCGTCCACACGGCCTAGCAATTTAAATAACATTTTATATTCTCTTAAATTTTGAAGTATCCGCCGATTAAATGCAATAAAAAAGGGCGACCGTTGATAAATTGGATCAACGATGTGGAAAGACGTCAAACCGCCATCGTGTTTTTTAGGACATAAGCGGAGCGACAGGGTACGGCGCTTCGATTGAGCGTCTTGCCGTTCAGACGCGTAGGAGAAGGTTAGGCGCCGACCGCCAAGTCCATCAAAAGTCCTCGGCCCCGTTCGAAGCAGGACACCCTTAAAGCCGAGGCGCCGGCATAACGGCGTTTAGCCGGACCGAGGCAAATGAAGAGCTCCGTTTATGGGCATGCGTGTTTTTATCAGGTGAATATCTCGTCGAAGAATGCGCGCATCGCCGCCCAGGAGCGGCGGTCGGTCTTTTCATTATAGGCGACGCCGGGCAGCGACACCGCCTTGCCGGCCTCGGGGTTGGTGAAGCTGTGGACCGTGCCGCCATAGCTGATCACCTGCCAATCGGCGTCGGCGTTCCGCATCTCCTCCTCGAACGCCACCACCTGCGGCGGGGGAATCATCGGATCGTCCGCGCCGGTGCACACGAGCACTTTCGCCTTGACCGCACCGGCTTCGGCGGGGGCGCCGGTTTCGAGGCCGCCATGAAAACTGACGACGCCCTTTACATCCGCGCCGCCGCGGGCGAGCTCCAGTACCGTGGTGCCGCCAAAGCAGAACCCGATGGCCGCGATCCGGGAGGCGTCCACATTCGGCATCGCCAGGAGCGTATCCAAAGCGGCGCCGATCCGGCCGCGCAGCTTGGCCGGGCTGCTTCTGAGATCGCCGATCAAAACCATCGCCGAAGGCAAATCGGCGGCCTGACGACGGTCGCCGTACATGTCTACCGCGAAGGCGACATAACCGAGGGCGGCCAGCATCTTGGCGCGTTCGATCACATGATCGCCCAGCCCCCATGCCTCATGCACGACAAGGATCCCGGGGCGCTTACCCTCGAATTCTTCGTAGGCCAAGAACCCACTTAAGGTAACGTCGCCATCGCGATAATCGATATCTTCGGTTTTCATCACGCTCGCCTTTCCAGTGTCGATACCGCAGGCGATTTATCACGCCGTCTGGATATCCTCCAGCCTGTCGACATTTTTCAGCGCGGGAAAGCGCCACAGCCAGAGCGCCATGACGAGAAGGGTTCCAACTCCGCCCGCCACCACCGCGCCGACGGCGCCGAACCAGGACGCGGTTAAACCGGACTCCATCTCGCCGAGTTCGTTGGAAGCGCCGACGAACAGGAAATTGACCGCATTCACGCGGCCGCGCATCGCGTCGGGCGTCGCCCGCAGCACCAGATTCTGGCGCACGAAGACGCTGACCATATCGGCGGCGCCAAGAGTGGCGAGCGCGGCCAGGGACAGGAGGAAATTGGTGGAAAAACCGAACACGATCGTCGCGACGCCAAAGACCGCGACACCCGCGAACATCGTTCGCCCGGCATGACGCCCCAGCGAACGATGCGCTAGAAAGAGCCCCACCAACACGGCCCCCAAAGCGGGCGCGCTCCGCAGCAGGCCAAGGCCGACAGGCCCGATATCGAGAATGTCGCGGGCGTAAACCGGGAGCAAGGCGGCGGCGCCGCCGAAGAGGACGGCGAACAAATCGAGCGAGATGGCGCCCAGAATTTCCGGGCGCGCGCGAATGAACCTGATCCCGGCAATGAGCGATTCCCAGCTGACGCCGCGCGAAGCGGCGGCGCGCGCGGGCGCCCCAATGGCAAGCGTAGCCAAAATGGAGACCGCGAACATGACGCCAGACACAGCGTAAACCACGTCGGATCCCGCGCCATAAAGCAGGCCGCCAACGGCCGGCCCCGCGATCGTCATCGTTTGAAACAAAGATGAATTCCAGGCGAAGGCGCTGCCGAGGCTTTCCTGGGGAACGAGCCCGGGGAGAAGCGCCTGGGTCGCGGGGGCTGAAAACGCGCGGGCGATTCCAAACAGGACAAGGACCCCGTAGATCGGCCAGACTTCGGTTCCGCCGCGTCGCGCCAAGAAAAACAGCAAAGCGGACGCCACCAGTTGAAGGGCAAGACACGCGGTGAGCACGCGGCGGCGATCGAATCGATCGGCGACATGGCCCGCCAGCAGGGCGAAACCGAAAATCGGCAGGAATTGCGCCAAACCGACATAGCCCAGACTGATCGCCTTATGCGTGAGGTCATACACCTGCCATCCGACCGCGACGCTCTGCATTTGAATGGCGAGGCTCGCCGGAAGCCGCATCGCCACGAAAAAACGAAAATCGCGAACCGCGAATGCATTGCCCGGTCCGGTGGAAGCCGATGTCATCATGTTGCCTAGCGTTGAATGATCAAGAGCGAGCAAGCCGCCTGTTCTTTAGCGTGATTTCACTTTTTTATGGTTATGATTTATCAAAAGCGCATGGTTTGCGATCACAGTTCGGTTAATGTTAGCGAAGTCATCGGGTTTGGCGCCAGTACGTATTGTTTAGTGAGGGTACGAGAATGCATAAATCTCCGGCGTCTCATCCTTTTACGATTACGATCTGCGGGATCGAGGAGCTGCAGGATCACCAGGACGCGAATGTCACACATGTCGTATCCATTCTGGACCCGGCGGCGCCAGAGCCCTCGGCGTTCGAAGGGTTTGGCGCGCACAAGAAACTGGAGCTGCGGTTTCATGACGTCATCGAGGATAACATAACCGGCTATGTTTCGCCTCAGCGCCATCATGTGGAGGAACTGCTTGCGTTTGGGCGGAGCGCGATGCGCGAACCCAACGGCGGCCATATCCTGATCCATTGTCATATGGGCATTAGCCGCTCGACCGCCGCGGCGGTCCTCTTTCTGGCGGACGGCAAGCCGGAGTGGACGGCTAAAGACGTGATGGCGCATGTGGCGTCCATTCGCGACAAGGCGTGGCCAAACCTGCGCATGATCGAGATCGGCGATCATATACTGGGCCTGGGCGGCCATCTTGTAGACGCCGTGCGAGCCCAGCATCGGCATTTGGCGCGCTCCCTGCCGCATGTCGCCGATTTTATGCGGGGATCGGGCCGGGCCCGGGAAGTCGATTGACGGGACGGGATGAACACTTACCTCGATCTGGTGCGCGAAGCGGCGTTGGTGCTGCCGGAAGCGCATGAACGCTCGTCTTACGACACGCCGGGGTTTCGAGTGGGCAAGACGTTATTCGCGCGCCTGTGGGAAGACGGCGTGGTTCTGGTCGCGAGAGTCGATATGAACGAACGCGAAATTCTACTTGCCGCCGATCCGGACGTGTTCTTTCTGACCGAACATTATCGCGGCTACCCCTGGGTCCTGGTTCGGCCGCCGAAGGTCGAGCCCGAGCAGCTAAAGACGATACTTCGCCGCGCGTGGCGCGAAGCGGCGCCCAAGCGGCTGCTCGCGGGTGATTTTCCGGCGGACCTCACGCCACGCGGTGACTGACCGGCAGACCAGCGAAATGCGCCACCAGATTGTCGACGACCGAGTCGATCGCCGCGGCGACCGCTTCCCGGGTCGCGCCGGCGATATGCGGTTGCAGGACGACATTGGGAAGCGCCATGAGGCGGTCGGGGATATTGGGTTCGTCCTCGAATACGTCGAGCCCGGCGCCGCCTAGCCTGCCATCGGCCAGAGCGTCGATCAGCGCGGATTGATCGACGATGCTGCCGCGGCCGACATTGATTAGAATGCCCGCAGGTCCAAGAGCGTCGAGCACAGTGCGGTCGACGAGATGCCGGGTTTCAGAACCGCCCGGCGCGGCGACCGCCAATATGTCGACGCGTCGCGCCAGTTCCTCGATCGTAGCGACGTATTCATAAGGCGCGTCGGCGACCGGACGGCGGTTATGGTAGCTGATCCGCAGGTCGAAAGCCCGCGCCCGTCGAGCAATGGCCAGGCCTATATGTCCCAATCCCAGTATGCCGAGCTTCCGGCCGGCAAGCCTTCGGCCCAGCGGCATTCTGCCTTCCGTCTTCCAGAGTCCGGCCCGCGCGTAGCGGTCAGCGGCCACGATATCGCGGGCGACGGCGAGCAGCATCCCAATTGCATGCTCGGCGACATCGACGGCGTTGAGACCGCTGGCGTTCGTGACGATTATGCCGCGCGCCTTCACCGCGCCGATATCGATGCTTTCATATCCGGCCCCCATGTTCGCGATGATCTCGACATTGGGCACGCGACCCAAAACCCCGGCGTCGACCGGCTGCGCGCTAGAATAGGCGACGATTCCGCGGATGCTCCGAAAGCTTTCCGCCGACAAAGGGGGGGCATCCTCGCCTGTCGGGAAACGATGCAGGCGAAAACGAGACGCCAACTTGGCCTCGATCGTCGGCATCGCGCCCATCATCAGGATATCCGCGGTCATTCCAGCCTATTCTCGTGGGCCGAGTGGCGGGATTGCGTTACCGCGTGGCGACGGTGAACCGTGCAAGCTCCACCTTAGGCGGGTTCCAATCGGGCTTGAGCGCCGCCGCGCGAAGGTAATCCCCATAAGCCGCTTTGGCGTCATCCAGCGCCTCATGAGCCAGGGCCCTATTATAATAGGCCTTTTCAGGCTCGTCGGGATTGAGCGCCAAACCCTTGTCGATAGCCGCGATCCCATCGGCGTATTGCCTGAGCCCGATAAGGGCGGCGCCCCGGTCGGTATAGGCGTCCCCCAACTCCGGCATCAAATCGGCGGCGGCATCGAAATCCTGCTTCGCCTCGACGAAGGCTCCGCCGGCAAGACGCAGCACGCCGCGATTGACGAACGTGGCGGCTTCATCGCGACGCGAAAGCTGTTCTTCGCCAAGCGCTGTATCGCATGCTTGAATCGAGGCGGGTTCCGGCATGGCGTCGATCGAAACGCGGTGCGCGGCGTTTGCGCAAAGCTGCGCATTGGCGCCGCCAAATATAGTTGCGCCAGCCTGAGCGGTTTCAGGCAAGGCTATGAAGCAAAAGCCTATTACGAGCGGCGCCATCATCATAAACGACATGCGGGTCAACGCCACGACGTCCGAACGGGAATTATTGTCGTTAGGCATGTGTTTCTCCTTAACCATGTCAATGCTAACATCAGAACCAGATCATCACCATAAATACATTGAGGTCGTGGCGATAGATGATATGTTGATGGCCACGGGGAGGATAAATCATTGGCCACAACTGTGCTTATTGCCGAGGACGATATCGTCATTCGCGGATTGATGGCCGAATTTCTGCGCGATTTCGGATATAATGTTGTGGAAGCGGGAAACGCCGATGAAGTCGTCGCCATGTTTGAAGCGGGCAACATCGTCGATCTTTTATTCAGCGATATCAGAATGCCGGGGTCCATGGACGGTCTCGCACTGGCCCGCCGCGTTAAGGATCGGTGGCCCGCCACGAGCGTGCTGTTGACGTCGGGATACCCGGGCGGCTCGGTCGACGCCGAGAACGAGATTCCCGCTCTCTTTCTTCCGAAGCCATATCCGCCATTGTCGTTGCTGAGCAGCATCCTCGCCATCGTGGAGCCTTAAGCGTTATCGGAAAGCGCCCGGGCAATTTCATGCCAAAATTCCTCATTCCAAAAACCGCGCGCGGCCCCGGACGTAGAGGGCGCCACGTAGATGCGCGTCCGGCCGATATCGCGGCGATGCTGATAGCCGTATTCGGTTTGGGCGCCGAAGAAGGCGCAGGCCGCCCTCTTACCATTAAAGGCGAGCACGCGAGGTTGATGAATTTCGATGCGCGCCAGCAATCCAGCCCGATCGAAATCACGGCTGCGTAGGATAGAGTCGGAACCGAAGCGGCTTTTGACGATATCGGTCAGGCCGATGCCGTGCGCGATAAGGTGTGGAAACTCCGCCGGGCGCAGAACGGTCGGGGTCAAACCCGTGCGATTCAGCATAGCCCAGAAGTAATTTCCGGGACCGGCGTAATACGCGCCGACCTTGGCGGAGCGCTCGCCAGCGGCGGAGCCGCAGACGACCAGCCTCAAGCCCGGCGCAAGCAGATCGGGCAGAACAGGCGGCAAGCGATTAAAGCCTGCGCGACGCAAGGCGCTTCATTAGAAACGACCCAGCCAATCCCAGCGCGAGCAGAAGGGAGGCCGCCAGCCACGCGCCATCCCCCTGCAACAATTTACCGCCCGCGGCCCCGATATCGACCTGCAGCAGGGTCATCGGCAGCATTCCGATCAAGGAGCCAACCAAATAATCGACCCAGCCCACTTTTGTTAGCGCGAGCGCGATATTGACGAGGCTGTGCGGCAAAGGCATCAGCCTTGTAATGGCGACAGCGCGCCAGCCGCCCTTCTCGGCGAGCTCAGCGCTTTGACGCACGATGTCAGCGATTCGCCGCCGCTTTGCCGTCGCCTTGAGGTCGATCGCGCCGGCGCCGATCCAGCGCCAAAGGGCGAAGCCGGCCGCCGCTCCCGCTTCAGCCCCTAATATCGCCCATACCGCGCCCCAGGCGAAACCGAACATCAGGCCGGCCGCGACGCCCAGGATAAGGCGCGGAATGAAAGTAAGGCTGGCGACGATTTGGAGGAGGATAAAAACTGGAACGGCGAGCCTGTTATGGGCAAGCGCATCGTGAATCGTCGTAGGTCCGATAGCGCCGTGGCGAACCAAAATCCAGGCGGAAATCGCGCTCGCGGCTATCAGAATAAACACAGCCAGACGCGGACCCAGTCTTGCCAATCGTTCCAATTCAACTATCTCCACGTGCCAAGATTTTCGTATCCCGCGCGGGAAACACGAGGGCTGCCCGTTAGCATCCGTAAGAGACGCACACTAACCGCCATGGCCCCGCGCCACAATCCAACGTGGCCATAGCTGAAACATGTCACCGACAGCGAATCGCGAGCCCAGGAGCAGCAGAAATATGGACACGACGAGAGAAATGGTTGAAATTCCCCAAGGATAATTTTGTTGTTATTATTTTCTATTTTGATCTATTAGGTAAGTCGCTGAATCCATATATAGGATAACAAGCCAACGAATAATCAAAAGACGGCTCATGGGTCAGGCGCTTCAGGGAAATATCGATAGTGACATCATCTTCCGAAATCATATCCTGGTCAGCGAGAGCTGAACCGACTCTCAATGTCGAGTCCGCGCCAAGGCGCAATCTTGAGCTTGGCGGTCTCTATCTGCGGCCGAACTGGTATCGGCTGCGCGTGTGGATCAAAGGACCCGAGGTTCGCGTCAGCGCCAGAGCAGCGTTCGTGGAGCCGCAAGCAGACCTTAGAATGCATCTCGAGCAGCGCGGCCGTGATCGTTTGGAGAAGATTTTCAAGGTTTCCGAACCTCTGGCGTCCATCAGCATCGCGGCGGACGACGCCAGATCGGGGACAAGGATCGACAGGATCGACGTCGTTCCCCTTGGCCGATTTTCGGTCGCGGCGTTCCTGGCTGCCAAGGGCTTGCGTTTCGCCGCGTCGAATCGCGGCCGGCTGGATCTAGCCTATGCGTGGAACCATTTTCGGGCGGCGCTGAGGCCCCGAGCAAGCTTTGTGTTTCAGGCGCGCTATGGCGGCCAAGACGATGTCGCGGCCTATGCGCGTTGGCGCGCGTTTCATGAAAGCCCAGCTGGATTGGAATTGGTCAAGGCGGATCTGGCGCGAAAGCTCTCCGCTCGCGATGGGGCGTCCGGTCGCGCCAACAGGTCCGATGCGGTACGTATCGCCCTTATTGTCGGAAACGGCATCGACTGCGCGAAGGCTCAATTCGGTCTTGGCGCGCAGGACAGGATCGAGATCGTACCGGTCAGCGTCGACGATCTTCTCGCCCCGCAGATCGCTGGGGAGAGGCGGTGGGATTTCGCCTTGCCCGTCGACCGCGGGGGGCGCTTCGCAGCCGCCGCCGTTGAGCGAATGCTGCTTGATTTGATCGATAACCCGGACGCCGAAGCCGTTTTCGCGGACAGCGACACGATAGGGCGCGACGGGAAGCGGCGGACGCCCGTTTTGAAGCCGCCATTATGGGACAAGGAGCTGCTTTGGAGCAGCGACTATATCAAGGCGCCATTGCTCATGCGCTGGAACCCGAAGATTACGGATGCTCTAAGTTTGCCCGGGGCGGCATGCTGCCCGTCCTACGCGCTCGCCTTGATGCTGTCGGCGTCGTTCAAGCAACGAGAACTTAGACATATTCCGGCCATCCTCTTTCATGAAGACGCCGCGCTTTCGGTTTCGACTAAGCGAACCGAACGGGAAAAGACGGCGCGGCGCGAAAAGGAACTGACAATCCTGACCGCCCATCTCGGGGCGACCGGCCATCCCGGCGCGGTCGAGACGCGGAGTGAGGGCACACGAATCGCATGGCCCCTGCCCCACGGCGTTCAAACGTCCATCATCATTCCGAGTAAGGACAACCCGGAACTGCTGGCGACCTGCATCGACTCGATCAAGCGGGTTACGCGGGGTCTTGAGCCGGAAATCATCGTCGCCGATAACGGCTCGGTAAAGCCGGCGACAAAGGCCTATCTCCGCGCACTTGAGTTGAAAGGGACGGCCACGGTGGTTCCGTGTCCGGGGCCGTTCAATTTTTCGAAGATCAATAACGACGCGCGGCGTCACGCGAGCGGAGATATTCTTGTTTTCCTGAACGACGATACGCGGGTGATCTCGGACGACTGGCTGGTCGAGTTGGTCAGTTTGGCGGTCCGCCCTGAAATCGGGGCGGTTGGGGCGCTGTTGCTCTATCCGGATCGCACGGTTCAGCATGCCGGGATATTGCTGGGGATTCGGGGAATCGCCGATCATGCTTTCCGCCATGAGAGTGGCGCCGCGGCCGGATATCTCGATCTTCTACGATGCCGGCGCGAAGTCACCGCAGTCACCGGAGCCTGCCTTGCGGTGTCAGCAACCGATTTCGACGCTGTCGGCGGCTTTGACGAAGCGTTGGCGGTCACCGCGAACGATGTCGATTTGTGCCTCCGGCTGCGCGCGCGCGGCCTGACCAATATTTGGACGCCCTGGAGCGTGCTGGAGCATGCGGAATCCAAATCCCGCGGCGTCGATTCGACGAACGCCGCGCTCGACCGCCAGCGCCAGGAAACGGGGATATTCAATGCACGCTGGGGGCATCTGCTCGATCGCGATCCGACCTATAACCCGGGGCTAAGCCGCGTTGCGCCGGATTTCAGCCTGGGAATTGAATAGCCAGGCTGAGTGGACGGTTGGATTTTGTATAACAAATGATACTGTGATTTATTTCCTGTTAAGCTCGCAGGAAAGGAACCGGCATGGCGTTCAATCGTTATGTTCACTATGCCCTCAGCCGATTACATCCAAACGGCCGATCGATCAAAATTCGCTGAACGTGATTATTCGAGCAATGCACGCAAAGCAGTCATTGTTCTTGGCATGCATCGCAGCGGTACTTCGGCTTTAACGCGCGTACTTGGCTATTGCGGGGCCGCTTTACCGTCGTGCGATTATTTAGACGCGCATGAAAGCAACCCTTTAGGCCATTGGGAGCCCCGTAGGATTGTCGAGGCCCATGACCGGTTTCTCGCCGACGCTGGGCTCGGTTGGGATGAGATATTCGATTATCCGCGCCACCTGTTCAATTCGCGATTGGCGGAAACCTATCGAAGCCGGCTGACCGAGATCGCAAAGCGGGAATATGGCGATTCCGGTCTGTTCGTCCTGAAGGACCCACGCTTGTCGCGCCTGATGCCGCTGTGGCGTCCGGTCTTGAATGCGCTGGATTCGGCCCCGCACGCGGTCATCGCCGTGCGTAACCCGTTGGAAGTGGCCGCGTCTCTGCTCCGCCGTGACGGGTGGGACGAATATCGCGCTCTGGTTGTCTGGATGCGGTATATGCTAAGCGCCGAGCGCGACACGCGCGATATGCCACGATGCTTTGTGCGTCACGAGGCGCTGGTTTGCGATTGGCGGCCTGTCGTGAACGCCATAGCCGGACAGCTTGCGCTTCCCCTTCAGGTCGATGACGCGCGGATTCAGCGCGACGTGGATTCCTTTGTGCGCGGGGACCTTATGCATCACCGGCGCCGGGACGCCGATTTGTTCGAGCGCGGCGATATCCCGGATTGCGTCAAGCAGGTTTATCGCTGCTGCCGCGCGGCGGCGGAGGGCGAGCCTGTCAACACAGCGACGTTCGATGCGATCGGCGAGGCGCTGGCGGAAGCGGCGCATTTCTATCGCGCCCCAGAATTGCGCCGGGTATGGGGCGAGTCCGGACCCGACATCGCGGCGGCGAGGCGGCTGAAATCGCGTCGCGACGCGCTGGCCGCGTTAACCATGGCCGAATTGGGCAGTGCGCGGGACCGCGCCGAGCGATCCCAGCGAGAGCTTTCCAGAGTCGTGAACTCGTGGTCATGGCGTTGTACGCGACCGTTGCGCGGCGCGTGCTATTTGATCAGACGCGCCACTCAAAAGCTGGGCGCTTTGTTTTCACCACCGGCGGGGATCGCCTGACTTAAAGCCGCCGCCTCGGACAGACCCGCTGC
>CAJCJC010000336.1 GCA_903970575.1 Alphaproteobacteria bacterium | reverse complement strand
CCTCCATCAAGGCGTTCATCCCGCGAACACCACAGTGCGCTTGCCATTCAGGAGAACCCGGTCTTCCAGATGCCAGTTGACCGCCCGAGCCAGAACCCGGCGTTCGATGTCGCGGCCCCTGCGGATCAGATCGTCAGGCGTCAATTGGTGCGAAATACGCTCCACGTCCTGCTCGATGATGGGTCCCTCGTCCAAATCGGATGTGACGTAGTGAGCCGTGGCGCCGATCAGCTTCACGCCCCGATCATAGGCCTGGTGGTAGGGCTTGGCGCCCTTGAAGCCCGGTAGGAAGGAATGGTGGATATTGATGCACCGGCCGGAGAGCTTGGCGGACAGATCATCCGACAGAACCTGCATATAGCGGGCAAGGACGACGAGGTCGGTCTTCGTCTCGTTGACCAAATCCCAGATCCGCGCCTCCTGCTCGGGCTTTGTGTCCTTGGCGATCGGCAGATGATGGAAGTCGACGCCATCGAGGTCGAGTCTGGAATAGGTCTCGCGGGGATGATTTGAAACGATCGCCGAAATCTCCATCGGCAGTTCGCCGATACGCCAACGATAGAGCAGATCGGTCAGGCAATGATCGAACTTCGACGCCAGCAACATCACGCGTTGTTTTTGTTCGGTGGAGCGCAAGGTCCATTTCATATCGAACAGTCGTCCGATCGCGGCGAAGCCATCGCGAATCGCGGCACTATCGGCGGACGCGCCGCTCACCGCGTTGAAGACCACGCGCATGAAGAAGCGGCCGGTCTCGCTATCGTCGAACTGACCCGCGTCCTGGATGTTCAGGTTCTTATTGAAAAGATAGGTCGACACCGCGGCGACGATGCCGGGGCGGTTCACGCAGGAAAGGGTCAGAATGAATTGATCCGAGGGCATGATGGCTTCAGCCTATGGAAAATGCGTGGAGGGGCGGCGATCAAGGATTGTCGATCGTGACGCCGTATTCAGCGGCGCTGGACCAGATGAATTCGGCGAAACTGCCGGCGAGACTGCGGAAAACGGAGATTTCATAGGTCGGCCGCTCGTCAAGCTGCCAGAGATGCGCGCCAATCAGCGCGATGGAACTCAAGGCGGCGTCGCCCGGACGGAAAACGCTCGGGTGCAGATCGATGGCGAGACCCTTGGCCAGAACGCCGCGGACGCGCGGTCCGGACACGCGTAGCACGGCGCGGGAAGCCGACTGATCCGAGATCGAGGCCGCATCGCCCAGCGCGCCGGCCAGTCGAGAGGCGAACGTCAATGCGTCGCCGCCCTGCTCCACCGCCAGAAACTGCCCGGGCCCGGTTCCGATGAAGGCCAACGAGCCGGCGGCGACGCGTTTCGGCCCAGCCGGAAGATCGATTCCATAAGTCTGGCAGACGTTTTCCGCGAGCGCCGCAAGCCGCCCCTTGCGGGCGATGACGATCGCCATCGCCAGATCGTCTCTTACCTCCAACGTGACGCCGGCGCCGGAGGCCTCGCTCATGCCTGTGAACGCCAGATGGCCGCGAAACGCCGACAAGGGTTTGAGCGCCAAGTCAGACACGGAGCCGCTCCCCCTTCGGATCGATAAAGATCGGGTCGCAGATTTCCACCTCGAACTCGAGCCCGCGCACGGGATCGTGGGCGCGTACGCGTTCCCCTAGCCGGCTGGCCCCGTTTTTCAGATAGCCGAGACCGATCCAATGGTTGAGCGAGGGCGAGAACGCGACAGAGGTCATGAAGCCCTCGTCATTGGCCGCGACGGCTTTGGCGCCAAGCGGAAGGAAATGCGCGCCGGCCCGCAGCCGCTGCGCGCGATCGACCGGCTTGAACCCGACAAGGCGCGGACGCTCCGGGTCCGCGAGGCCGGGCCGTTCGGCCATAACCCGGCCAATGTAGTCTTTTTTGGTGGACATCATCCGCCCGAGGCCAAGATCGGCGGCGGTAATCGTTCCGTTCAGTTCGTTGCCGGCGGCGTGGCCTTTTTCGATGCGCATGACGCCGAGCGCCTCCGTGCCATAAGGCGTAACGCCGAACGGCGCGCCGACCGACATGATCGCCCGGATGAGACCGTCGCCATACCCAGCCGGAACGGCGATCTCATAAGCAAGCTCGCCCGAGAAGGAGATGCGAAACAGCCGGGCGGGAAGGCCGCCGCAAATCGTCAGGGTCGTCGCGCCCATATAGGGCAGGGCCTCGTTCGAAATATCGAATTCGGGATCGATAAGGCCCCGCAGGGTATCGCGCGCATTCGGGCCTGCGATCGCGAACTGCGCCCATTGCTCCGTCGCCGAGGCCAGCTGGACGTCAAGCTCCGGCCACAAGACTTGATGGCAGAACTCGAGATGCTGCATGACCTTGGCGGCGTTTACGGTGGTGGTCGACATATAATAGTGATGATCGGCAAGACGGGCCGTCGTGCCGTCGTCCATCACGATCCCGTCCTCCCGCAGCATGACGCCGTAACGCACCTTACCGATGGCGAGGGTGGAGAAGGTGTTGATATAGACCCGGTCGAGGAACGCCCCCGCGTCCGCCCCCATGATGTCGATCTTACCCAGAGTCGAAACGTCGCAAACGCCGACGCCCGACCGGGTGGCGTTGACCTCGCGGCTGACGCTGACCAGCCAATCGGTCTCGCCCGGTCGCGGATACCATTGGGCGCGCAGCCACTGCCCGGTTTCAACAAACGGGGCGCCCTGCTCCGCGGCCCAGAGATGCGAGGGGGTGAGGCGGGTGGGCCTGAAATGCTTGCCGCGATGATGACCGGCGAAGGCGGCAATGGCGACGGGGGTGTAGGGCGGCCGGAACGTGGTCACGCCCGTCTCCGGGATGGACTTGCCCGTCAGCGCCGCCATGATCGCCAGCGCGTTCACATTCGCGGTCTTGCCCTGATCGGTCGCCATGCCGAGCGCCGTATAGCGCTTAAGATGTTCAACCGAACGATAGCCCTCGCTTTCCGAGATGGCGATGTCCTTGGCCGTCACGTCATTCTGGAAATCGACGAACGCCTTTGTGCGCGAACGCTCGACCTTCCAAAGCGGCATCATGCCGGTTGGGTCCGCGCCGACCGCCGGGATCGCCGGCATGGACGCTGAAAATCCAGCGGCCTCGGCAGCCTTGGCGCCTTCGGCGGCGCCTTCCGCGAGGCAAGCGGCGAGGGCGAGGGACCCGTTGGCGGCGCCGGCGACCTCAAGCCCCGGCGGCGGAGCGCTGGCGACGAACGCATGGATGTCTGGTCGCCAGACCGGCCGGCTTCCCAGATGGGTGGTGAGCGCTAGGGCGGGATTCCAGCCGCCGGACATCGCCAAGCAATCCGCGTTAAGGGTGACGATCGACCCCCCGGCGGTTTCGACATCGATCGCCTGAAGCCCGCTTGAGACGCCATAGGCGTCGAGCACCCGACCGCCGGCGAAAAGCGTCGCGCCGGCGCGGTCCGCCAAATTCCGCAAACCCTCCGGCAGGTTCGCGCGCGGGTCGATCACCGCCTCGACCGGAATGCCGGCGGCGGCGCAATCGGCCACTGTCTTCCAGCCGTCGTCATTATTGGTGAAGACCGCGATGCGTCGCCCCGGAACGGCGGCGTAGCGGTTGACATACGATCGCACGGCGGCCGCCATCACGGCGCCCGGACGGTCATTGCCGCCGAAAACGATGGGCCGTTCGATGGCGCCGGCGGCCAGCACGGCGCGCTTGGCGACGATTTTCCACAGGCGCTGCCTCGGCTGATGCGGAACGTGGGTCGGCAAATGATCGCCGACCCTCTCCAGAGCGCCATAGGTTCCCGTATCGTAAACGCCAAACACAGTGGTGCGACGCATCAATGTAACATTAGCGCTCTCGGCCAACTCCGCGACGGTCTCGCCGACCCAGGATGCACCGGAAATGCCAGCGATTTCAAATGTTTCGGAAAGAAGCCGGCCGCCAAAACCGAAATCCTCATCGCAGAGGATGACGCGCGCGCCGGCGCGGCAGGCGGTTAGCGCAGCCATCAACCCGGTCGGTCCGCCGCCGATCACCAGCACGTCGCAGAAGGCGAACGCCTTTTCATATGTATCCGGATCGGGAAGGCCGGAGGCGCGACCAAGACCGGCGGCCTTGCGGATCAGCGGCTCATACAACTTTTCCCAGAACGCCGCCGGCCACATGAAGGTCTTGTAGTAGAAACCGGCGACAAGTAATGGCGCGAAAAGCGAGTTGACGCTGAGCGCGTCGAAGGTAAGCGAGGGCCAGCGATTCTGGCTACGCGCCTCCAGCCCCGCGAATAATTCAACCGTTGTCGCCTTTGTATTCGGCTCCCGCCTGGAGCCGCCGCGCAACTCCACCAGAGCGTTGGGCTCCTCGGAACCGGCCGTGAGGACGCCACGCGGCCGATGATATTTGAAGGATCGACCGGTCAGCGTCACGCCGTTGGCGACAAGCGCGGAAGCAAGCGTGTCGCCGGCATATCCGGTCATCTTGCGGCCGTCGAACTGGAACTCGAGCGGGCGCGCTCGATCGATCAGGCCGCCGGATTGAAGCCGGGCGGGTTGGCTTTGCGCAGCCATTAGCTCGCCTCTCGACTTGCGAGCCGCGCGCCGAAAATCGCATGGGTGCGCGTGTCGCGAGTAACGACGAGCCAGGAATGGCATCCAGCGGCATGATACCATAGCTCCTGGAACGATCCAGCGGGATTATCACGGAGATAAACGTATTCGTAGAACGCCTGAACCGCGTCATTGCGCGCCGGGTCAGGCCGAGAGACCGTAGCATCGCCCAAATAGGCGAACTCATGGATATCGCGCTCACCACAATAAGGGCAGGGAATGCGCATGGGTTAGCCCGCCATCGACTCAGTGCAGGTTCGGTTGGGCGCCCTGGCCCTTTTCATCGATCATATGGCCTGTGCGGAACCGGTCCATACGGTACGCCGCCGCGAACTCGTGCGGTGAGTCGCGGGCGATAAGATGCGCAAAGCACCAGCCGGACGCCGGCGTCGCCTTGAATCCGCCATAGCACCAGCCGGCATTAAGGTAGAGTCCATCGATCGGTGTTTTATCGATGATCGGCGAGCCGTCCATCGACATGTCCATGATGCCGCCCCATTGGCGCAGCAAGCGGATACGTCCGATCATCGGCATCAAAGCCATGCCACCCTCGCACACATCTTCAAGCGTCGGCAGATTGCCGCGCTGCGCATAGGAATTATAGCCGTCTATGTCGCCGCCGAAGACCAATCCACCCTTGTCAGACTGGCTGATATAAAAATGACCGGCGCCGAAGGTAATGACGTTAGGGATCAACGGCTTGATTCCCTCGCTGACGAAGGCTTGCAGCACGTGGCTTTCGATCGGCAGGCGCAGTCCAGCGATAGTCGCGACCCGCGAGGTGTTGCCGGCCACGGCCAAGCCAACCTTGCCGGCGCCGATATAGCCGCGCGTCGTTTCCACGCCCATCATCTTGCCATTGGAGATGCGGAAGCCTGTGACCTCGCAATTCTGGATGATATCGACCCCCCGCTGGTCGCCCGCTCTGGCATAGCCCCAGGCGACAGCGTCATGACGCACGGTGCCGCCGCGCGGCTGCAACATGCCACCCTGGATAGGAAAACGCGCATTCTCGTAATTGAGGAACGGAACCATCTTGCGCACCTCATCCTTGTCGAGCAGGACCGAATCAACGCCATGCAGCCGCATAGCGTTGGCGCGCCGCGCATAGGCGTCACGCTGCGTATCGGAATGGATCAGGTTAAGAACTCCGCGCTGGCTGACCATGGCGTTGTAATTCAGGTCCTGCTCAAGCCCTTCCCAAAGCTTCATGGACCATTCGTAGAACGGGATGTTGCCCGGCAATAGGTAATTCGAGCGCACGATGGTCGTGTTACGGCCGACATTGCCGGAGCCAATATAGCTTTTCTCCAACACGGCAATGTTCTTAACGCCATGCACCTTGGCTAGGTAATAAGCCGTCGCCAAGCCATGGCCGCCGCCGCCGACAATGACTACATCGTATTGCGACCGAGGTTCAGAATCCCGCCAGGCCGGTTGCCAATGGCGATGACCCGTCAGGGCGTTTTTCAGCAGGCTGAAAGCGGAATATTGCATCGCGGTCCAGATCGCCAACGGGAGGGCGCAGGCGTGATTTTGACGTTAATTGCTGAGACCACCAGACCGTAAGCAGGTCGATGAGATTTGTCAATCTAAGAGAAAATTATTTTCCCTTTAGGAAACATCGCGCCGCAAACATGGTACTCGCACTGTTGCAGACGTGGCAGTTTATAATCATCAAGTATGGTTAAGGCGTTGGTGAATGGGTGACGCCAGCGAGAAACGAAAGATCCGTTGCCCGGCGCGGGATTCGCGGATGCGCCGAATTCTGGCTCCTCCGCAACGACGGATTGAAGATTCCGGATCTAGCGCAATGATCGCCGCGGGGTCGGTCAGCGTCTGACCTGGCGGCTTTCGGCGGGAGCTAAGTTCTTGGATACACGATGATCGACAAATATGTCATAGGGACGGTGACCAGCGTAATCGGCCCATGCGGAGACGCGGAATCGAACATCAACGAGTCTCCCGGCTTCAAATGATACGTGCGGTCGGCATGCGCATAAACAACCTCGCCGGTCAGCATATGGATAAACTCGACTCCCTGATGCTGAAAGGCCGTGTAGGGCACGGCGTCTTCCGTCAGGGTAATGAGATAGGGCTCGACCACGACTTCTCCACCCAGGGACTGGCCGAGAAGCTGATAGCGGTGACCGACCTTGGTGCCTCGACGATTGATTGTCACGCCATGACCGCCAGGAACAAATGAACAGTCCCGCTTTTCCTCAAACGCGGTGAACAGGGTCGTCATCGGCAGGTTAAGCGCCTTTGCCAGAATTTGCAGCGTGGTGAGAGACGGGGAAATCTGACCGTTCTCGATTTTCGACAACATTCCGGTCGATATGCCCGCCGCGCCCGCCAATTCCGCGACGGTGTGGTTGTGTAGCTTCCGATAGAGACGAATCTGCGCCCCGATCGATTGCTCCAGCGTTCTGTTGGCCGGAACAGGCGCCCCCGAACCGGTCCTCAACAGGTCGGCCGCTTCCGATGGACTTGTTAGGTCCAAAAACTCATTGGTCATTTCACTCACGATCCGCGGTCGCTAATAGGGGCGGCGCCAGGCCGATGGCGGATGCACATCCTTAAGCCACCACCACTATGGCGTATCGATTCATCGGCGGCAACGCGCGCCACAAAAGCGCCAGGGTAACGATCCTAGGCGGAAATCGCCGATTGCAAATCTGGAGCTAGTCTGGCAACTACCAGCGTGTTCACAAGGTCGGCCGCCGATCGCGCGTCGACTTGGCGCTCCGGAAGGCGGAAACATTTGAGCGCCATGGGGTTAATTGCGCGACCCTCGGCCTTATCGCCTTAACATGCAGGATGGCCTGTCCGGATGTCGATAACGATACCTGAGATCGCGAGCTCGGAGCCGCCGAAGCCCCCTTCGATGGCCCGCCACCTAACGCTTGCCCTCGAGGACCTAGTCAAGGGTTTGTACGACTGGCGCATTTGGCTTTTGCTTGGAATGAACGACATTCGGCAGCGCTATCGGAGATCGCAACTTGGCCAATTCTGGATCACGTTCGCGATGGCGACCACGATCGTAACGCTTGGCATCCTTTATTCTTATCTTTTTAAAATGGACTTGCGTGTTTACCTCCCATATCTCGGCACCAGTCTCGTAGTTTGGGGGCTGATCTCAGGTATTGTGACCGACTCTGGGTCCGCGTTCATTAACTCGGAGGCCTATGTTAAGCAGGCATCCATTCCGAGAAGTGTATTCGTTCACCAAATGCTAGTTCGCAACAGCATAGTATTTCTCCATAATCTGATTATTTTGCCGCCACTTTATTTGTTTTTTGGACTTACGCCAAGCTGGGTACTGCTACTAGCGCCCATTGGGGTCGCCTTTATAATTCTGAACGGGGTATGGGTTGGATTGTTGCTCGGCGCCTTCTGCGCGCGATACCGCGACATGCCCCAGATTATCGCAAGCTTGATCCAGGTGGTATTCTTTATGACTCCCGTCATGTGGCAACCGCCGCAATTGCCGGGCCGACTCGTCTGGCTGGTGCGGTATAACCCGGTCGAGAGTTTCATGGATCTGGTGCGCGATCCCCTCCTTGGGCAGGCTCCGCCCGTGTCTTCTTGGGAAGGCGCGGCCATCGTCACGGTCGTCGGCTACTCGGTCTCGGTCTTGTTCTTCGCGCGCTTCCGCGCTCGCATTATCTATTGGCTATAGTCGCATGGCTTCGATCGTTCTTGACCGGGTGACGGTCGAATTCCCCATCTATAACGCCCGCAAGCGGTCGCTGAAGGCGGAACTGATACGTCGCGCCGTCGGCGGACGCATTCAGTCCGATGACGACAGCAGGGTTTCCGTAGTGGCGCTGCGCGATATCAGCCTCATGTTAAAGGATGGTGATCGCCTTGGGCTGGTCGGCCATAACGGGGCGGGCAAGTCCACCTTACTGCGGGTTCTGTCGCGAGTTTATGAGCCGCCGGTCGGCCACGCCGAGATCAAGGGCACGATATCGTCGCTGACCGACCTCACGATGGGAATGGATCCTGAAGCGACGGGATATGAAAATATCTTGTTGCGCAGCATATTCCTTGGTGTGCCTATCAAGCAGGCGAGGCAAATGGTTCCCGAAATTGAGGAATTTACCGAACTCGGCAATTTCCTGAATCTCCCCATGAGAACCTATTCCAGCGGAATGATGGTGCGTTTGGCGTTCGCGATCAGCACGGCGGTCACGCCCGAAATCCTTATCATGGATGAGGTTATCGCCGCGGGCGATGCCGCATTCTTCGAAAAGGCCGAGGCGAGACTTGATCGGATGGTGGGAAGCAGCAGAATTCTAGTGGTAGCGTCACATTCGGACACGGTCATACGCCGGATGTGCAACAAAGCCGCGCTGCTTCGAGAGGGCAGGATTACTATGATTGGGGACGTTGACGAGGTTCTGGCGACCTATCACGGCCAGGATTAAGCGCGGACGATCATCCAGACTATATTATTTTCCTGTTTCGATTTTTATTTCCGTGAATTAGTCGCCGTTCTGCGTTAAGTGTCATTCAGAAGTAAGTCTTTTCTTAAGGGTAGCCATGAAATGCCCCTGGAATAATCAGCCAGAGAATTTGAACGGCCTGAAGCTTTATGCGAGTAGCTTCACGAAACAAGGAGCGCGAGATTGGGCAAACCTTCTTTTATCCAATTGCCAGATGAAAGCATGGGCGAACGATGACATGTAAGCTCTGGATCGACGTCGAAGATTTATTCGAATACGCGCGTGGAAACCCGCGTCCAAGCGGAATCCAGCGCCTCGCGTTCGAAATTTACTCTGCGGTTAGTACCCTACCAAATAGCAATGATTTTGCGAGTTTCGTTCGTCACGATCATACGCGCACAGGTTTTCGCATCGTCCCTTGGGAGGAGATCGAGACGCTGTTTTATGGCATGACGAATCCGAAGCCGGCTCCGATTGAGCCGCCGCTTCCGCCTTCCTCACCAGAGCCGCCGGAACCGATTCTGACGACCGATTCGCCGCCGACGCCGGAACCGGCGATAGTCGAAAGCTCGGCGCCGGAGCCAGACCCGACGCCGCACGTGAACATCTGGCTGCGGATCGCTCGATGGTTAGTGGCGCGCCTGCCCCCCGCATTGCAACCCCCCGCCATCCAACTCCTGAAGACCCAGCGCGCTGCGCTTATGGCGTGGTCGGTGTTTTTCGCGACGATTTGGAGGGGTGTGACCTACCGCTTGAAGAAGCCGTTTCTGAGGCGAACCCCCTTGCCCGACATCGCTATTCCAGACGACGCGGCCTCGGCCACGCCCGTCGAAGTTGCAGCCCTCGTGGAACATGTCGTCGTAACCGAACCGCTGCCCGAATCCGCTGCGCCCACATTTACGTTCGAGCCGGTTGACGATTTCACGGTCAGATCGAGACGCGGCGATATAATGGTGGTGCTTGGCTCGCCTTGGTCTCATGATGATTACGCGAAGCGCATTGAGGAACATCGGAATCGCGGGCTTAAGTTCGCCCTTCTTGTCTATGATCTAATCCCCATCCGCCGGCCTGAATGGTGCGACCGGGGCTTGGTTCGCATCTTTCGCGCTTGGTTCGATAGCGTATTCCCGCTTTGCGATATCGTGTTCGCGATCTCGCGCTCGACGGCGAACGATGTCGAGGCTTACATGATCGAGCGTGGAATTACCCTGCCGGGTCCCGTCGTGCCAATCCCAATCGGAACCGGTTTCGGCGGCCGGCAGGACCGGATAGTCGAGCCCTTGCCCGAAACCGCTTCCAAACTTCCCGAAGCTGGAAGCTATGCCCTGATCGTGTCGACGATTGAGGCGCGTAAGAATCACCTGCTGCTTTTCCGGGTCTGGCGACGGCTGCTCGAGGAAATGCCCGCAGATGAAGTCCCGACCCTGGTCTTCGCCGGCCGGGTCGGATGGCTGGTGGACGATCTGATGCGTCAGATCGACAATACAAATGGTCTAAACGGCAAGCTAATGGTTATCCGAGATCCGACTGACGCGGAATTGGACATACTGTATCGCGGATGCCTGTTTACGCTTTTTCCGTCGTTCTTCGAGGGTTGGGGGTTACCCGTAACGGAAAGTCTGGCGCTTGGGAAAGCCTGTATAACATCGAACCGAACCTCGCTGCCGGAGGCCGGGGGCCATCTGACGCGGCAGTTCGATCCTGACAACCTGAACGACGCGTATGCGGTGATCCGGGCAACGATCGAGGATCGCGCGGGGCTGGCGCGATGGGAGGCGCAAATCAGGCGCGAGTTCAAAGCGACTCCTTGGTCCGCGACACGCGACGCTATTTTGGCCGAGTTGGGTCTTGCCGAGCTATGCCCTGGTCAGCCGCAAACCGTTGCAACGACGGCCCTTCGCCTTACATCGGCGGGCTAATACCGTGTCCAACCAGGAGAGGACCTGTTTTCAAACCGCAATACACCCCTTCCGATGCGACAATGACGATCGCGGTTTTCGGCGTCACCGCTACCCGCTTCTCGCCGCCCCAATAGCTTACGAATAGTTAACGCTGTCACGATATTGGCGACAGCGGCGTTGGTGATTGTTACGTCGCCGTCAGCATCCGAGGCACAATGTCCCCGCATGGGGATAACAAACTTTATCGAATCTTCTATCGACTTATTGTCAAGTCGGTGCACCACATGAGGGCATTCGGCCAATCGTGACGCCCCCTATCTTGATCCCGCGCCGCCTTTAGCCGATGTTAACGCCAATGCCCCTTAGAGCTTTCTCATGAACCGTCAATCCGCGCAGCGTGAGCCCGCGCATGATCCATCCGTCACAATCCATGGACCAGACGCGTTCGCGGCCATGCGCAAGGCGGGGCGGCTAGCGGCGGAGAACCTGGATTATATCACGCCCTTCGTTAGGCCTGGAGTGACGACTGCGGAGCTTGATAGGCTCTGCGAACAATTCGTGCGCGACCGCGGGGGCGTCCCGGCGCCGCTTGGGTATAAGGGGTATCCGGCGTCAGTCTGTATCTCGATCAACCATGTTGTATGTCATGGCATTCCAAGCGACCGCAGGCTGGTTGATGGAGACATCATCAATATCGACGTAACCCCCACGGTGAATGGGTGGCATGGCGATTCCAGCCGCATGTATCTGGTGGGGGAACGCGTTCCGCTGCGCGCGCGTAAGTTGGTGGAAGTGACGTATGACGCCATGATGCGCGGGATCGCGATGGTGCGGCCAGGCGCCACGCTGGGCGATGTGGGCCATGCGATCCAAAGCTTCGTCGAGGCGCAACGATTTTCGGTGGTGCGGGATTTTTGCGGCCACGGCACCGGCAAGGTGTTCCATGAGGCGCCGTCGGTGCTGCATTATGGGCGGCGAGGCGAGGGGCTGATCCTGAAGCCGGGCATGATCTTCACCGTGGAGCCCATGGTGAACGCCGGGCGGCACGAGGTGAAGGTTCTGGACGACGGGTGGACGGCGGTGACGCGGGACCGCTCTCTGTCGGCCCAGTTCGAACATACGATCGGCGTGACCGAGACCGGGGTGGAAATCTTCACCCTATCGCCCATGGGATACACGAGGCCGCCTTACGGGGCGGGCGTTTGAATTTCCCCTTATCGCCACGACGTTGAGCGACGATGACTCCGGCCCCGGTCATGCGGGGCATCGGCAAAGGCTGCGCGCGCGGTTCATGGCCGGCGGCGGCGAGGCCCTGCCGGATTACGAGCTACTGGAACTGCTGCTGTTCGCCGCCATCCCCAGGCGGGATGTCAAGCCGCTGGCCAAGGCGCTGATCCGCCGGTTCGGCGATTTCGGGCGGGTCATGGCCGCCTCGCCCAGTGATCTGGCGGGGGCTGGGCTTTCCGAGGGGGCGGCGGCGGCGATCAAGCTGGTGCAGGCGGCGGCGATCCGGATGGGGCGGCAGCGGGTTTTGGACCGACCAATCCTGTCATCCTGGACGGCGCTGCTGGAGTATCTGCGGGCGGCGATGGCGCATGACGCGAACGAGCAGTTCCGGCTGCTGTTCCTCGACCGCAAGAACGCGCTGATCGCGGAAGAAGTGCAGGCCCGGGGCACGGTGGACCATACGCCGGTCTATGTGCGCGAGGTGGTGAAGCGAGCGCTCGATCTGGGCGCGACGGCGCTGATCCTGGTGCATAACCATCCCTCGGGCGACCCCACGCCGTCGCGCGCCGATATCGACATGACGCGCGAGATCGCCCGCGCCGCGGCGCCTTTGGGCGTGACCATTCACGACCATATCATCATCGGCCGGGGCGAGCCGGCCAGCCTGAGGGCGCTCGGGTTGATGCCCTGAAGCAGTTTGGCGCATCCGCGTTTGCGGTTAAACTGAAATGCAAACATCTGGATTGGAACATGAAGCGCTTCCCCGAACGGTTTCGGTTGCTGGCTGAAAAGAGATCGCCGCTTTGCCTGGGCGTCGATCCGTCGATCGAGCTGTTGGACCACTGGGGTCTGGCGCGCAACGCGGCGGGCCTCGGCGCATTCTGCGATTTGCTGATGGAGGCGATGGAGGACAGGGTTGCGCTGGTCAAGCCGCAATCCGCGTTCTTCGAGCAGTTCGGACCAGGGGGAATGGTTGAACTCGCCCGCGTTGTCGCCGACATCCAGGCGCGCGGCGCGCTGGCCCTGATCGATG
>CAJCJC010000335.1 GCA_903970575.1 Alphaproteobacteria bacterium | reverse complement strand
GGGCGCATGCAGGTAAAGCGAGAAATCCTTGGCAAGCTTGGGTCCGTTAAAAATCTCTGCGATCAGTTCGCGATAGCGAGGACCGAAGATGACCGTGTGGTGCTTCAACTGCGGGTGCTTCCGTTTCAGTCCGAAATAGATGACAAAAAGGGACATGGAAAATCGTTTCTTGGCGACCCGTTTGGCCTCGGCGCGGCCGCGCGGCGTTTCGCGCAGTAACGCCGCGTAGGTATGCATCACATCGGCGTTGCTCGCGACCGCATCGAAATACGCAATCTCGCCGTCTTTCGTTCTGACGCCGGTCACCCGGTCGCCCTCGGCCAGGATACGGTCGACCGGCGTGGAAAGACGAATCGTACCGCCCAGTTCCTCGAACAGGCGAACCATCGCCTTGACCAGCGCGCCCGTGCCGCCCCGAGGGAACCAGACGCCCCATTTGCGTTCCAGCGCATGAATGAGCGCATAAATCGACGAGGTTGCGAACGGGTTTCCGCCGACCAGGAGGGAATGAAAGCTGAAAGCCTGCCGCAAATGCGGCTCGGTGATAAAGCTCGCCACCTTGGCGTAGACCGAGCGCCAGCTTTGAAGTCGCACCAAAGCCGGACCGGCCTTGACCATGCTTGAGAAACTGAGAAAGGGAACCGTCCCAAGCTTCAGATAACCTTCATTTAAAAGCTCTTCCGAATACGCCAGGAACCGCCGATAGCCGTCCACGTCGGCCGGGGCGGCCGCGCCGATCTGGCGATCCAGCTCCGCCTGATCGTTCACATAATCGAACACGAATCCGTCATCCCAGGCCAGGCGA
Source organism: Alphaproteobacteria bacterium (assembly GCA_903970575.1). Lineage (GTDB taxonomy): Bacteria > Pseudomonadota > Alphaproteobacteria > BOG-932 > Roseiterribacteraceae > BOG-932. The sequence continues at coordinate 2,185 of CAJCJC010000335.1, read as the reverse complement.
TAGAACGGCGTGATCGGCATCAATTCGACATAGTTGGCCATAACCCGGCCGCTCAAGGCGAATAGCTCCTCCAGCGACGCGGGATCGGTGATGATGGTGGGGCCGGCGTCGAAGATGAACCCTTGATCTTCATAAACATAGGCGCGACCGCCCGGCTTATCCCGCGATTCATAGAGCGTCGTCCGAATGCCCGCAGATTGCAGCCGGATCGCGAGGGCAAGCCCGCCGAACCCGGCCCCGATCACCGCAGCCGTCTTTTGGGTTCCGCTCATTCCATCTTCTTTCGTTCCGCGATACAGCCGAGCGCGACAAAAAACGGCACGGGGGGTTTTCCGACGAGAATGCGGGTGCGATCCCATCGATTGAGCTCGGCCGCGTAAAAGCGCCTGATCAGTCCGTGTGACAATCCGTAGAAGCGTTGAAATATCTTGAAACGCTGGGATGGCAACCCGGCCCTGAAAACCATGCGGTTGCACAGCCTGTAGATGCCGCGGGAATTCCAGAGATCGATCGAACGCCTTCGGATCATCGGCCCAATGTCCTCCGGGCTGAAGGAAGGGGCGGCGGCGATCGCTTCCGCGAGCCGCACGGCGTCGGGCAAGGAATATCCCGTGGTCGGATGAAATAGCGCAGCGCGCAGTCCGGATTGCGGAATCGATCCGATATTTTTCCAATAGGCCTCGATATCGCCTTCGAGAGCCACGGGGAGAACCCCGATTTCTTCGTCTTCGATAGCCGCTATGACCCAACCCTGCTTCTCCGCGTAAGCGGCGATCTCGGCTTTGAAATCCTTCGGTTCGACGACCGGCCCGTCGGAATACCTCGTGTCCTCGATCAAGAGCCGGTGGTCGTCGAGCGGCAGGACGTAAACGAAACGGTATCCGTCAATCTGTTGCACCGTCGCGTCCATGATGATCGGATGTTTAAGGCCGTGTGGCTTGCCGAGCCTGACGACCTGGCCGAAGAATTTCTGAAATCCGATGACGAGTTCGGGAGCGTGCCGGGGACCGCGACCGTCGATGACAACATCCGCCTTGAAGACGCGGCCATCGGCAAGCTCGACCTCGGTCGGGGTCAGCCGAACGACGTCCGCGCCAAAAATACCGCGGGAACCGAGCCGAGGCCTCAGCACGGCGTCAAGCTGGGCGGACCTAATGGACGCATAGGGCGAATTCAGCCGCCGCCGACGGCGTGGAAAGCGGACCTCATAGGCAGACCAACGACAGGTTATGAGCGGCGCGAGCCAAGGCAGGATTCCAGGTCCGACATCGGCGTTGAAAAACGACCACGTGTGGTTTCCGCCCAAAATTTCATCCTTTTCCAACAGGATGAACTCTACCTCCGGCCGCATCTCCATTAGCGCAAGCGCGATCAGGCTATTCGCGAGTCCCCCACCGACAAGGGCGATTTGAGGTTTCTTAGTTTGCATGGACGGCATTTGCCTCGCGGTCGCTGGGAATGTCTACGGTCTCGATCGAAATGGCGCATTTGCCGCGATTGCAAAGCTGCGTCGAGCATATGCCTCGGCGGCGAAAGCGCCCCGGCCAAAGCTATGCGCCACTTCAGATGACAGCTACAATCCACGCCATGGAATCATGCGCGTCAGATAAGCCGACTTTCCCGTCCAATCCGAAGGCTATGTCGATCCGACGGCATGCGGCGGGTGCGATTTTACTATCCATCGCGGTCACCGCATGCTCGGGGACGGGGCGTCAATCCGAGACGGTTTTACTGAAAGCGGGCGACGCCGCCATGGCTTCCGGGGATTCACGATCGGCGGCGGAATTTTATAGAAAGGCCTCGCTTGCCGCGCCCGCTGATTTCGCGCCTTACGATCGTCTTGGCGACGCTTTAACAAAATCGGGCGCAATTTTGCCGGCTTTCGAAGCATATCGTGCGGCGCTGTCTCACAACCCCGACGATGCATCGACCGACGGCAAACTTGGAAAGATTGCGCTAAAACTTGGCAAGCCCGAGGAAGCGGTTACCTATTACGAGGCGGCGAAACGCAAACGGCCGGACGATCCCAGGATTTGGAATGGCCTCGGCGTCGCTCACGACTCGATCGGAGATCACGTAAGCGCCCAGCAGGATTACGGCGCCGCCTTGAAGCTTGCGCCGAACGATTTATCGATCCGCAATAATTACGGTCTCTCTCAGGCCCTTAGCGGCGATTATCGCGCCG
>CAJCJC010000334.1 GCA_903970575.1 Alphaproteobacteria bacterium | reverse complement strand
GAGGCCGGCGGCACGCCCGGGCCATGGTCGCGGATCTCGATGATGACGCGCGGGTCACCCGCCTCGCCGGTTTGCTCCGTGACGGTGATCTCGATCGCGGCGCCGGGCTGGGTATAGAAAACCGCGTTGCGAATGAGATTGTCGATCAGCCTGCGTAGCAGATTTCCGTCGCCCACGACCCGAAGCCCGTAAGGGCAGGAAAATACGAAATCGCCTTCGCGCGGGGGCGACTCATAGCAAGCGTCCGCGATGATGTCCGCGATCAACGCCCCCAGGTCGACAGGCCTCATGGTGAGGGAGGCCGCCGAGTCAAGGCGCTCCAGGATCAAAAGCTCGCTCGCCAACAAGGAAATTCGGTCCACCTCGCTTTGCATCCGGTCGAATTGGCGGGGCGCGTATTCCTCCGCCGATCGGCGCGCGAGACCGAGCGCGATGCTGAGGCGGGCCAGCGGCGATTTGATTTCATGGGAGATATCCGCGATCAGGCGATGCTGCGCCGCGATGAGGGCCGCCAGTCGTTCCGCCATTTGGTCGAACTCCCGCACCAGTTCCGCGGCTTCGTCCTTCCGTCCCGCGAATTTGGCTCCGACCCGTGCGCCGAGATCGCCGCGCGCCAATTGGGCGGAGACGCGCCGCAATTCCGAGATTGGGCGCGCGAGATATCGGGCGATGAGAAAGCTGAGCGCCACGCAACTCAAGAGCTCGAACCCCATCGCGATCTGGAAGCGCGAGCGCCGGCTCTCGGGGGAATCGGGCAGGCCGCCTGGTTTGGCATGGACTGTCAGGCAATAAGCGCCATCCGAGCCCCCGGTTTCGATTGTCGTTGTATCGCCGCCGCCGCCGGTCTTGCCGCTGTCGGCGATCTCCGCGCCCATATCGGCTGGCGCGCAGGTGGCGCCGGGCTTCGCCAGCGCGAGTTGGAGCTGAAGCAGCGTGTCCTCGCCGGTGCGGGTCAAGAAATCCTGAAGCGCCTCCGGCCCCATTTTTTCGTACAGCATCACGGCGTCGTGGGCATAAAGCGACCACGCGTTGTTCACCGCGTCCTCGGATTCGGGAATATAATAGGTGATCAGCGCGCCGATGCTGCCGACGATCACAAGCTGCGCCAGCGCCGACCAGATAAGGATCTTGCTAAAAAGCGTGCGTGGCACGTCTGTCGCCCGCCTGAGGACGCGCAGGCGCCACGGCATAGAGATATCCGACATTGCGGATCGTCTTTATCCGATCCTCAAGGTCGGACGAGGGCCCAAGCTTGCGGCGAAGCTTGCTGACCAGCGTATCGACGTTGCGGTCGATCTTCGAGGCGTCGCGGCGATCGAAGGCGGCGGCCGACAACTCATCGCGCGGGATGATCTTGCCCGGTTTGCGCAACAGATATTCCAGCAGGTTGAACTCGGCGGTCGTGAGGTCGAGCAGGCTGCCGTGGCGCCACACCTGGCGCGAGGCAGTACTCAGATGAATATCCGCGACAACAAGGTCGGCCGCGGGTTGGGGGCCGGTTTCCGGCTGTCGGGCGGCGGCGGCCGACCGGCGCAGTATGGCGCGGATGCGCGCGACCAGTTCGCGCGGATTCACCGGCTTTGGCACATAATCGTCCGCGCCGATTTCCAGCCCGACGATCCGGTCGGTATCCGTGTCCCGCGCCGTCAGCATCAAGACCGGCACAGAGGACAGCCGGCGCAATTCCTTCAGGATTTCAAAGCCGGATTGGCCCGGCAGCATGACGTCGAGAACGACGATGTCCTTCGCCTGCGGTTCGCACGCGAAACAGGCGGCGCCGTCATGGGCGAGATCGACGATGAATCCTTCGGGTTGAAGATATTCGCGCACCATTTCGGCGAATTCGACATCGTCGTCGACGATCAAAACTCTCTTATACGCCGTCATGCAGCGACGATCCGCGTTGCTTGGAGACCCAGATAAACGAGAACGGATTATAGGTTGGTTTCCAAGCGGCGGAAACCATAGTATCTCGAAGCTTGGGTCGCACTTATAGGCAACTCAAATAAGGTCGATAAGTTCTTCGACCGTCAGCTCCGCCTGATAAAGAATGGAACGTAGAACGCCCCGCTTGACGTCCCCGCTATGATGAGGAACCACAACGCGTAGATGAGATTTCTCGGTATGCTTGAGAACGTAATGGCCGCCAGTTGTATGATAAACATAAAAGCCCGCCCGTTCGAGCGCTTTGATGAGCCGTCCGGCTTTAACCGATGGAATCGGGCTCATTACAATTATGCGGCGACGCTCAGACGCTCCATGATAGACGCTCCAGACGCCTCCGACGGCGGCGTTTCGCCGTCTATTCGGAGAGATTCCAAATAGGCCCTGAGGCAGTCGATAGCCATCGCTCTCGCTTCATCGAGTGTTTCGCCTTGTGTAGCCAAGCCTGGAAACGCGGGGAAAAAAACAACGAACCCCCCTTCCTCGGCAGGTTCGAACACGGCATTGTAAATGTACTGGTCCGTCATCGATCCTCCTGGGCAGTAATCCTACTAGACGGTGATCTCATAATATCAAATCTGGGTTTGGCGTGAAACTCAATCTCCGCCGCCGATGAATCCGCGCCAGATACTGCGAATTCAGCCCCCGCGTGCCGCCAGCGGCATCGGGGTCTCGGGCGGCGCCTCATGGAGATCGAACTGAAGCGCCGCCAGCCTGGCGTAGAGGCCGCCATGACGCACCAGTTCGGCGTGCGAGCCGCTGGCGACGATCCGGCCCTGCTCTAGAACCACGATGCGCTGCGCGTTTTGAACGGTGGCCAGGCGATGCGCGATCACCAGCGTGGTGCGGCCGCGCATAAGGGGCTGCAACGCGTCCTGGACGGCGCGCTCGCTCTCGGCGTCGAGGGCGGAGGTCGCTTCGTCCAGCAACAGGACGGAAGGATTGCGCAGGATGGCGCGAGCGATCGCAATTCGCTGCCGCTGACCGCCCGACAGTCTGACCCCCCGCTCTCCCAGGAACGAGCCATAGCCGTCGGTCAGCGCTTCGATGAACGATGCCGCGTTGGCGGCCTCGGCGGCCGCCCGCACATCGGCGTCGCTTGCCTCCGGACGTCCATAGCGGATGTTTTCGAGCGCGGTCGTCGAGAAGATCACCGGGTCCTGGGGCACGATGGCGATCCGCGCCCGCAACGCCGACGGATCGCAGGTTTTGATATCGACGCCGTCCAGGCGGACCCGACCCATTTGCGGGTCGTAATATCGCAAGAGAAGCTGAAACACGGTCGTCTTGCCCGCGCCGCTCGGGCCGACCAGGGCCACCGTGTCCCCCGGTTGGATATCCAGGGTGAAATCTTCCAGCGCCCTCGTGTCGGGGCGGGTTGGGTAACGGAACTCAACCCCCTCGAAGCGGATGGCGCCGCGCGGCGCCGGGAGGGTTACAGGCGCCGCGGGAACGGAGATCGCCGGCGTTACCTCAAGCAA
>CAJCJC010000333.1 GCA_903970575.1 Alphaproteobacteria bacterium | reverse complement strand
TGCTGATGTGGGACAATCGCTGCACCCTCCACACCGGCACCCTCTACGACGACACGAAATACGACCGCCTGATGCACCGCCTCTGGGCCCAGGGCGACAAACCCATCGGCGTCACGGGTTAGGCGCGATCATGATTCATGTCCCTCTCCCTTGATGGGAGAGTTCGCCAGCACCTCGTTGTTCCAGAATCGGATCACCCGATAGCCTTCACGGGTCAGGAGCCGTGTGCGGCTAATTTCAGCCGGCGCGTCCGGGTCATGCTGCCCGCCGTCGACCTCGACGACCAGTTTCGCCTTATGACACGCGAAATCCGCGATGAACGGCCCGATCGGAACCTGCCGGCGAAAACCGAATTCAGCCGGCGCGCCGGAACGCACGACACGCCAGACCTGACGCTCTGCATCCGTCGAATCGCGACGCAGCGTTCTGGCCCGCACGATAGCGCCTTGCGGCGAAGTTTCTTGGTCATCGACCAGGGTCACCCTCTCCTAACCTCTCCCATCGAGGGCTACAGCATTCACACATCTGCCTTGAACAGTATTTCGATGTCTGATTCTTTGTCTGCTACTGGCAAAGGAGTTGGCTATGGAACTGTCGCTTGGTCGTTTTGGGGACCGCCGGCTGGAAAAAGGGGGGCCTATCTTTTGGGGCGTCTTGTTGAGACGGGCGGTCACTCCTTGCGGGTGCGTCGTCTTGGCGGCGATCGGGCCGGGGAGATTCGGCTGACGCGTTTTCTGCGCAACGACGCGGTGACGGTCGAGGAGATGATCGCCGAGGCCGGACGGCGTACGTCGGGGCGCTGTGCGGATCGTGATGTGCTGGTGGTCCAGGACACGACGGTGATCCGCTCGTCCGGTGGTGGCGGGGACTATCTGCACGCGCTGGTGGCGCTTGACGCGCAAGACGGCACGATCCTGGGGCTTGTCGATGGCCAGTTCCTGCGACGCGGCAGCGATCGCCGGGCGCTGCGGCGGTCGGCGCCGGTCGAGGAGAAGGAGAGCTTCCGCTGGCTTCAGGGCGCCGATCAGGCGGCCTCGGTATGCGCCGGGGCGCGGCGGATCATGGTGGTGTCGGACCGGGAAGGCGACATCTATGAAGCGTTCGCCCTGCGACCGGACAATACCGATCTGCTGGTTCGGGCGGCTCAGGACCGGGCGCTCGAGGATGGCGGCCGGCTATTCGCGGTGCTCGACGCCCTGCCCGAGGGCGGACAGGCCGATCTCGAGCTGTCGGGGAAACTCGGTGACACTTTACTAATTTCCTGAATTCAGTCCGCCCCATGCGCACCTCATCCGCAGCCGCTCCCCATCAATCCCGCTCCGGCGCGCCAAGCGGGAAATAGGGGCGATAGGGCCTCGCCTCATCCAAGGCGCGCGCGAAGGATGGCCGCGCCAGCAGGCGCGCGCGATACTCCCGCAGTCGTGGGAAATTGGGGCCGATCCGGTGAACCCAATCCGCATAGAAAAGCGACGGCGCCGCGGCGCAATCGGCCATGGTAAAGCGCTCGCCCGCCGCCCAGTCTCGGCCGGACAGCCTGTCCTCCAACCACGCATAGGCCGTGTCCAGCGCCCCGCGCGCTTCCGCCGTCGCCTCTTCTTTTCGCGCGCCCCCGGCGCGGATCGCCTCGGATACCGCCTTCTGCACCGGCGTCATGACATAATTGTCAAGGAAACGGTCCATGAAACGGACCTCCAAAGCGGCTTCGCGGTCGTCCGGCAGCAACCGGACCCGGCCGGCGTGATGCAAATCCAGATGCTCGATGATGATGCTGGATTCCGCGATCGTCCGCCCGTCGTCCACCAGTACGGGAAAGCGGCCGAGCGGCCACAGCGCGGCCCGTTCCTCCGCCGCCCCCGGGTCTTCCAAATGCCGATAGGTAAAGGGGATGTCATTCTCCCAAAGGGCGATCAGCACCTTCTGACAATATGAAGAGAAAGGGTGAGAATAGAGCGTTAGTGACATCTTGCAGTCTCCCATCCGCGGTGGCCGCCATGCGTCCGAACCGGCCTATTTCGGCGCAATAACACCATGGCCATGCCAAGAAATCCCCAATAATCTCAGGCTCGCCGGGCTCCGCGAGCGCTCACGCCCGCAGGCCCAAACCTAAGGGGTGGCGACACGTGAACGGAAATCCGAAAATCTCGCGGCATTACGTGACTGTGCTGGATCGTCAGGCCCATTTTCGCCGCGCCGGCGCCGGACCCGCCATCGTTCTGCTGCACGATGCGCCGCGCTCCTCGCAATCCCTGCTGCCCCTCATTCAGGCTCTCGCGTCGTCCGGTACAATCTTGGCGCTCGATCTCCCCGGCTACGGCGCGTCGGAGGGGCTTGGCGTCGAACGGCCGACCATCGACGATTACGCCGATTGGACAATCGCAACGCTCGCGGCGCTGGGCGTCGCGCGATGCGTGCTGGTCGGCGTTGGCGTCGGCGGCTGCGTCGCCGCCGAAATCGCCCAGCGGTCGCCGGACATGATCGTGGCCGTCATCGTGGTGGACGCCCGAAACAGCGCCACGCCCCGCACTAAGGGCGATCTCGCGCG
>CAJCJC010000332.1 GCA_903970575.1 Alphaproteobacteria bacterium | reverse complement strand
GCGCGCGATCGAGCATGCCCATACGCTGACCATCGGACGCAGCCATGGCATCCACGCCGAGCCCACGACGTTCGGCCTCAAACTAGCCGGGCATTGGGCCGCGTTCAAGCGCAATCGGCTCCGCTTGCTCGCGGCGCGGGCGGACATCGCGACCTGCGCCATTTCCGGACCTGTCGGCACCTACGCCACGGTCGACCCCAGCATCGAAGCGTATGTGGCCCGGAAACTGGGGCTTACGCCCGAAACCGTGTCAACGCAGGTCATCCCACGCGACCGGCATGCGCAGTTTTTCGCGACGCTGGGCGTGATCGCAGCCTCGGTCGAGAATCTGGCGACCGAAATCAGGCATCTGCAGCGATCCGAGGTTCTTGAGGCGGAGGAGTATTTCGCGCCGGGACAAAAAGGATCGTCGGCGATGCCGCATAAGCGCAACCCGGTCCTATCGGAGAATCTCTGCGGCCTCGCGCGTCTTGTGCGCGGCGCGGTCACGCCCGCGCTGGAGAACGTTACTTTGTGGCATGAACGCGATATCTCGCATTCATCGGTCGAGCGCGTGATCGGGCCGGACGCCACCATCGCGCTCGATTTCGCGCTCGTTCGCCTCGCCGGCCTTGTCGACAGGCTGGTGATTCACCCCGAAAACATGCGCCGCAATCTGGACGCGCTGCATGGGCTGGTGTTTTCCCAGCGGGTGCTGCTGGCGTTGACGCAGGCCGGCATGAGCCGGGAGGACGCCTATACCACGGTCCAGCGTACGGCGATGCGCATCTGGGACGAACGGGATTCGGATTTTCGAACGCTGCTGGCCGAGGATCCGGCCGTGTCCGCATTGTTGACGCAAGAAGAGCTAAACGGCGTGTTCGATTATGGCTTTTACACCCGTCACGTCGACGCGGTATTGCGGCGGCTTGACGATTGAGCCTTGGTACAAGATCGCCGATTAACCGCGCGGCGCGGCCTTGACGATCTCGACAAGCCCGCTGGCCGGGGTCGGTTTGCCAAAATAGTTACCCTGACCGAACTCACAGCCAAGCGCGCGCAACTCGTCCGCCACATCTTTTTGTTCGACGCCTTCGGCGACCGTTCGTAAATCCATCGACTGCGCGAGCGTAATGATCGAGCGGACGATCGCATGGCTGCGGGGAGAGGTCAGTATCTCCTTCGAGAATGAGCGGTCGATCTTGATGCAGTCGATCGGAAAGCGATGCAGATAGACCAGCGACGAATATCCGGTCCCGAAATCATCGAGCGCGATCGTGATCCCGAGTATCTTGAGGCGACTTAGGATGTGTTCCGCCATGTCCTTGTTGTTGATGAGCAGCGTCTCCGTGATCTCGAACTGAAGGCGGGAAATGATCCCCCTTCCCTCCGCCATCAGAGCTTCGATGCTATCGACAATGGCGGAATCCAAAAGATGTTCGGTCGAGAGATTGACGCTGAGAAGAAGCGGCGGACCGCGCACGGGAAAGGACTTCAGCGCATCTTCGAACGCCCGCCAGGCGCGATCCAGGATAACCCTGTCGATGGCGCGAATCAGCCCGCTCGATTCAGCGGCGCCCACGAAGTCGGCCGGAGAAACCAGACCCCGTTCGGGATGGCGCCATCGCGCCAAAGCCTCGAATCCGACCAGTTTCGAATTGGAAAAATTGACGATCGGTTGAAAAAACGGCTCGAATTCAAACGCGGCAAGGCCACCGCGGATATCGGCCTCAATTCCATCGCTGCGTTGATCGTCTGAAATAGCCAAAACCTTTTTGCTCACAGATATATTCTTGCGCCAAAGCTATGATGCGATCACGCCGCCAGCAAGATAGAAAGAGCAACAAAATCGCAATACGGGGGTTCAATGGGGCGCGCCCTTTGCACCCCTTCGACTGTAACATGTTTCACGGCTCAAACGACACAAATTCCGACACAGCCGCGACGCCCGCCCTCATCGCCAAGGAAGCCGGTCTTCGCCATGTCACGGACAGGAGCCCCGGCATCCGTCGAAAAGGACTTGGCGCAACCTTTCGTTTCCATACCGCCGACGGCGACGAAATCTCCGACGACGCCACTCTATCCCGCATCCGCGCCCTGGCCATTCCGCCGGCGTGGCGAGACGTATGGATTTGCCCATCGCCGAATGGGCACTTGCAAGCGACAGGGATCGACGCGCGCGGTCGAAAACAATACCGCTATCACGTCAAATGGCGTCAATTTAGAGATGAAACCAAATATCACCGAATGATCGCCTTCGGGCAGGCCCTACCCTCGATACGGGCGCGCGTCACGCACGACCTCGCGCGGCGCGGATTGCCACGGGAGAAGGTGCTGGCGACAATCGTCCGTCTTTTGGAAACGACGTTGATCCGCATCGGCAATGAGGAATACGCACGCGAAAACGCCAGCTTCGGCCTGACGACACTGCGCAACCGACATGTTTCGGTGGATGGCGGCGTCGTCCATTTCAATTTCCGCGCAAAAAGCGGCAAAATGCGTCGGCTCGATCTGAAGGACCGCAAGCTCGCGCGGATCGTCAAATCCTGCCGCGATCTGCCGGGACAGGAGCTTTTCCAATATGTCGATGGTGAAGGGGCGCGTCATACGATCAGCTCCGATAACGTCAACGCGTATCTGCATGAAGCGTCGGGCGGCGATTTCACGGCCAAGGATTTCCGGACCTGGGCGGGAACGGTGCTTGCGGCCATGGCGCTTCGGGAATTCGAGAGCTTCGATTCAGCCGCCGCGGGAAAACACAACATCATGCGCGCGATCGAGCAGGTGGCGAGTCGTCTGGGGAACACCGCCTCGATCTGCCGCAAATGCTACATCCATCCAGACATCTTCGAGGCCTACCTCGACGGAGACCTGGCGGAGGGCTTCAAGATCGACGTAACCGAGGCTCTGACCACGGAATTGTCGCATCTTTCACCCGAGGAGGCGGCGGTGCTGGCTTTTCTAAGGCGGCGTCTTGCGTCAGCGCCAACCACGACCGCGCGGAAGGGAAAGACACGGTGACGGGCAAGGAAATAGCGCTGGTGGGCTGGCGGGCGTTTCAAGGAATGCTGTCGCGCAACGGCATCGAGATCAGCGGTTATATCGCGTTCACGACGATGTTGTCCCTTTTTCCCTTCCTGATCTTTCTCGTATCGATCGCGGGGTTTCTTGGCGACACCCGGACCGGGCAGGATTTTATCTCCACGATGTCGCTGTTCGTGCCGCCGGACGTTATGAAGACGCTGGAGCCCGCCTTGGATCAAGTTATCCAAAATCGTAGCGGCGGCTTGCTGACCTTCGGTTTTTTGCTGTCGCTGTATTCCGCGGCTTCAGGGGTGGCCGCCATTAGACTGGCCCTCAATCTTGCGTATGGGATCACCGAGGACCGGTCTTACTGGCTGCGCAAGGCGGAGGATTTCGGCATTGTTTTGGTCGGGTCGATTGTGCTGATGCTTATTTCGGCCGCCATTATTCTCGGTCCCTGGATATGGCGGCTGATCGCCTTTTTCACATTCGTCGACTCAAAGGACCAGAGCCTTTGGCATCTCGCCCGGTATGGGTTCACGCTGATCGTTCTGGCTATCACCGTCATCGCGCTGCATCGCGTGCTGCCGAACGCAAGGCTGAAGATTCGAGAGATTCTGCCGGGAGCGTTGACGACAACCATCGCCTGGATTATCGCGGCGACCGGGCTGACATTCTATTTTGGCAAGTTCGCCGACTATGCCTCCACCTATGGCAGCCTGGGCGGCGTCATTATCACGCTCATGTTCTTCTATATCAGCGCAATCATCTTTATATACGGTGGAGAACTGAACGCGGCTCTTGCTAAGCCCATGCCGGCGAAGGCCAAGCCCAAAATGGAGTTACGGCCATCATCCGCGAAAACCTGAAACATGCGCCCGTCGCGGCGCTGATAGCGGCGCTATTTTTCGCTGTCGCCTTGTTGGCGTCAGCGGCGTCGGCCGAAGATATCGGCAGCGTCAATACCACGTTTAAGATGCTGGGACCGGACAACAAGATCGTTGTCCAGGCTTTCGACGACCCCAATGTCGACGGGGTAACCTGCTATCTTTCGAGCGCGCGCACCGGAGGCATCAAGGGCGGTCTCGGCCTGGCCGAAGACACGTCGGACGCCTCCATCGCCTGCAGACAGGTTGGCCCGATCACGATCAAGCAGAAGTTCGATCCGGGCGATCAGGTGTTTTCCGAAAAGCGTTCGCTGATGTTCAAGCGGCTGCGCGTGGTGCGGTTCCTGGATCAGAAGCGCAATACGCTTGTCTACCTCGTCTACAGCGACAAGCTGATCGATGGCTCACCCAAGAACAGCGTCAGCGCCGTGCCGATCATGCCATGGCCGGATAATAAGTCCGGCGGGCAGTAAAAACGGAACGAAGACGTCGATCTTTCGGTTGAGCCGACATGGCGCAAGATCGCAAGCGATAAAGCATCGGCATGAAAAAGGCATCGTATTGGATCGCCGGCATACTGGGCGTGCTGGTCATATCGGTCGTTCTGGTGATCGTCTTTTTCCAGTGGAGCTGGCTGAAAGGGCCGCTGGAGTCACGGTTATCCGCGATGACCGGCAAGAAGGTCACGATCGAGGGCCCCATAACCGGCACGAAATCATGGGTTCCGCGCATCGCCTTCAGTCAGGTGCATATCAAGGCGCCGGAATTTTCAGCCGCGCCCAATGTCGCCACGATCGACAGCATCGCGGTATCTATCGACCTTAAACAATTATTGCATGGTAAGCTCGACTTTCCGGAGATCGACATAAAGCAGCCTGCGGTCGACCTGTTGCGCGAGCCCGACGGCAAATCGAACTGGGACATCGCGGCCGATTCGAGCGGCCCCAGCGATCGTGGTTCCATGCCAATCATCGGTTTGCTGAAGATCGACAATGGTAAGATCGCGTACCGTGACCTTGGTAAGAAGACGACGATCGATGCAACGATCCAAACGATCGCGGCGCGCGGCGGTAGCGGCGAAGGTTCATTCACGGTGGAGGGGCATGGCGTGTATCGGCAAGCGCCGTTCACGATACGCCTTAAAGGCGGTTCGCTGAACGACCTCCGCGACACGCACACGCCGTATGACGTCGATGCGGCGGCGTCGGTCGGGAATACGCGGGTCACGATCAGCGGCACGATCACGGACCCGTTCAAGCTGACCGACATGAATCTTAAAGCCACCGCCGACGGTCAAAACGCGCAAGACCTTTATACGATCTTTGGCATCCCAGCGCCCTCAACGCCACCTTATCATCTCGCCGGCACCTTGGACCGGGATGGAAATACATGGTTTTTTAAGAACTTCACCGGGACGGTTGGAAGAAGCGATTTGGACGGCACGTTGAGGTTCAAGGAGAATAGCGGCAGGCTGTTCGTGGGCGGCGACCTGACGTCCAAGACGCTCGACTTCGCCGATCTTGGGCTGCTGGTTGGCGCGCCGGGTTCCACCGCCACCGGCAGGCCCGTCTCCGAAACACAAAAACGACTCGCGACGGATCAGGAAAAAAGCGGGCGGGTGCTTCCCGACGCGCCGCTGAACCTGACTGAAGTACGCAATGTCGACGCCGATATCTCATTCAAAGGAGAGCATATCCAGGCGCAGTCCTTGCCTCTGGATAACGTGAGTCTGCATCTCACGCTGGACCACGGTCTTTTGAGCCTTATGCCCCTGCAAGTTGGCGTCGCGGGCGGAAGCGTCGATTCGACGATCGTTATCGATGCGCGCGGGCCGGTCGTGGCGACCGATTACGATGTGCGACTCTCCCGGTTCCAAATCCAGCAATTCTTTCAACGCGCCGGTTTCCCCCAAGGCGGCGTCGGCATGATCGATGGGCGCATTCGATTGCATGGGACGGGAGATTCCGTTCGGAAATCGCTCGGCTCGTCGAATGGCGAAGCGAGCGCAACGGTCGACAACGGGACCATCAGCAATCTGGCGGCGGATATTCTGGGCCTCGATGTGGCGAAGGCCCTCGGTTTGCTGATCTCGGGCGATAAGCAAATTCCGCTGCGCTGCATGGTAGCCGATTTCGAGGTCAAGGACGGCATGATGACGCCTAAGACGTTCATCCTCGATACCGACGCGACGCTGGTGACGGCGACGGGATCGATCAACCTAGCTAAGGAAGAGCTGGATTTGTCGATTTCAGGGGATAACAAAAGCGTTAGCCCCCTCGCGCTGGGCGGGCCGATCGTTATTGGCGGTACTTTCCTGCACCCCAGCGCCGGGCTGGGCGCCAAAGCCATCGAAAAAGGCGGC
>CAJCJC010000331.1 GCA_903970575.1 Alphaproteobacteria bacterium | reverse complement strand
GCGTTTGATAGCGCTGAGCCCGATTTCAACGTTATTGGCGGTGTCGACGGTGAAGCCGCTATTGGAAGTGCCGTTGCCGAAATAAACGCCCGGGACGGCGAGGCTGGTGTTGTAAACTACGCCTGCGCGGGTGGCGGGACTCAGCGCCGCGATTGCGAATACCGTGAATGATGCAAACAAAATGCGCCGCATATGATCATCATCCCTAGGTTAGTCAGTATGCTCGAAAGTGGCCACCGAACTTGTTCGCCAATACTGAAGCAAGATTCATGCCAAACTGAAGCAAGATTCATGCCAATATTGAAAAAGTTTAAGAATCAATCACTTGGATGGCGCCCCAATCGATGGGTGTAAAATTCTCCGACACGTCCATCTATAAGCGCCTGAGCAAAAGACCCCGGCCAGGCGACGCATTTCAAGAATGCGGTTGGAAGTCGAATCCTGGGCGATTGATTTCGTGTAAATCTCTCTGAGCGAGTTGACAGTGTAACCCATTGATAATATTTAATAGTCAGAGTTCTGTCGGCATCCATGCCTCCGGCGCGATTGGCTAAAACGTCAGCGATGCGATCGTTTCGTCGTTCGGCGCCGAATTTCATTCATAACGGAGCATCACATGCTGGGCATGATTCATGCCGTTACGACGACCGCCCCCGATTTGGACGCGATCGAGTCGGCCTATTCGGCTTATCTTGGCTACCGCACGGTTGAACGTGGATTTGTCAGTGTGGAAACCGCCGCCCGTTGGGGAGCCTCCAATGTCACCGGGGCAAGGACGCTGATCATGCAGCCGGAAAGCGGGGTGGCCGCCTATCTGCGCTTTGTCGAGGCGCCGGTTGTCGAGGGCTGGAGCGCGTTGCGGACCCATGGCTGGAACGCTACCGAACTCATTATCCAGGACACGGACGCCCTCGCGGCGCGACTCGCCAATTCGCCGTTCAAGATTATTGGGCCGCCGGCCAATCTGGACGGTTTTCCGATGATCCGGGCCATGCAGGTGATTGGGCCGGCGGGCGAATGCCTGTATCTTACGCGGGTTGGGCCCGGTAGCGGCTTCGAGTTGCCCGAGGCGAAATCCTTCGTCGATCGAGTGTTCATCGCCGTCGTCGGGACGGCTGATCTTGGAGTCGCGATGCGGTTCTACGCGGAACTTGGAAATCCCGCCGGAGAGCCGGGAACTTCGCGGGTTGGCGTCCTGTCCGACGCGAACGGTCTGCCCCCGGACATCTCGTATCATCTGACGATGGTGTCGCTGGACGCCGGGACGCTGATCGAGGTCGACCAGTACCCCGAAGCCGCCAAGCCGAGGCCGACACCGGTGGGAAATTTGCCGCCCGGCATGGCGATGGTAACCTTCGGGACGGCGAAGTTCGACGAGGCCGACTTCATCGCTCCACACGGCCTCGCCGACATGCCGCCATTTACCGGCCGTCGGGCAGGGGTTATGCGTGGACCTTGGGGCGAATTGATCGAGCTTATAGAGGATTAATGAGCGCGCCCCGCGATGAATGCGGCCTATATCGGATTGTGCGGCGCGGTAGATTTTTTATATAATGAAAACAGGGCGATGCGGCGCCGCAAACAAATTTTTTGAATTTCCCCTTGACGCTTCTTCGCAGGTGCAATATATCGAAAATCGATATGGCACCTTCCCCGCCGTATCCGACGCCTTTTTGAGGCGTTTCCTCCCTAAACTAGGGCCGTACTTCGGTACGGCCTTTTTTATGCCTAAATCCAACCGTCCTTCGGGCTCCGAACGCTGAGGATTCGGGAACACGCGCAGGGAGTTTCGTCGCGATGGCGAGGATCAGGTCAAATGGAACGCCAATGTTTGGCCAAATTCGGGCTCAGGATGCTAAATATTCCTAACGCCGACGATCGAACGCTCGGGACTGGCGCTTCGCCTCTAACAAAGCGTCTTTCTTCTCGTCATCCAGAAAAAGCCGTACGAATTAACCGATGGAGCCTTAGCCTCCATCTCGAATTCCCCGAATCCAACAAATGGTTTATGAAGGCGTTATGACGTCGCGGCTTTCGGAAAACGACCATCGGCGAAAATTCGGAATTGATTGCAATTGAGATAAATTGCTCTCAAAGAGGGCCACACATTCAACCCGGCCTTGAGGCGGCTTTTGCAAGAAATTGCGTTGTGATAATGCCTTGCCGCATAAACATGTAAGGGAACGGAAATGCTAGCGATTAGGTCAGCTGGTGGAACGATTGGCGTATTGACGCTCTTGGCGGCGTCGGCGTTATCGGGTTCCGCCGTTGCTGCAGGTTTTTATATTCAAGAGCAATCCGCCGCTGGGGTTGGGCGAGCCCAGGCCGGCAACGTCGTCGCCGCTGACGATGCGAGCACGATCTATTTCAATCCGGCCGGCATGACGGAGCTTCCCGGCGTTCAGGTCGATTCCGGCATCGATCTTATCGTTCCGTCAGCAGGTCTCACGAATCTCGGCACTGTCGATCACACGCCCTTCGTGCCCAATGCCCCCCCCGGCGGCAGCAATGGCGGTAATCCCGGTTCCGCGACTCCGGTGCCGGACTTTTATCTAAGCGCGCAAATTCCCGACTCTTCCGTCGCCGTTGGCCTCGCGGTCACCGCGCCGTTCGGTTTCGCGTCCAAATTCGCGCAAGACAGCTTCGCCCGTTATGATTCGATCGATAGTTTCGTCGAAACCTTCGATATCGCGCCAACGATCGCCGTCAAACTGAATGACTGGGTGTCGATCGGCGTCGGCTTGGACGAACAATATTCCTATATCAAGCTGCGCAACGCGCTGCCCAATCCCTTTGGCGTTCCGTCGCCATCCAGCGATGGCCGCCTGACCTTGACCGGGCATAATTGGAGCACCGGCTTTAACGCGGGCATACTCCTGATGCCGGACGCCATCACCAAAATCGGCTTTACCTATCGGTATGGGATTACCCACAATATCAACGGTTCGGTCACGTTGTCGGGGCTCAGCGGCCCGCTCGCCGCCGGCAATATCAACGAGGCCGGGGCCGCCGCGCTCAATCTGCCCGACATCATATCCGCCGGCGTTTCACGGCAAGTGACGCCGGAGCTTAAGCTCTTGGGAGAATTCGATTATTACACCTGGAGCAATTTCAAGCAGATCGACATTGTGCTCGCCAATAATGGCGGCAGCCTGATAACGCCCGAGAATTATCGCGACACCGTTTCGGTTGCGCTCGGAGCGGAATATCAGCTCACGAACGCGTGGAAACTACGCACCGGCATTAAATACGACGAGACACCGACCGTTGACGCCTATCGCGACACGCGGGTTCCCGATGGCGATAGATATTGGCTTGCCGCCGGCGTTCACTACGCCTTCAACGAGCATACCGGAATCGACTTCAGCTACGCTCATATTTTCGTGACGGACAGCCCGGTCAATATTTCGCGCGGCTTCTACCAGCAATTCGGACTGACGACGACGAGCGTCATCAGCGCGGAGTCGCATGTTTCGCTGGATCTATTGACCATCGGATTGACCCATAGATTTTAAGGGCTCCGAAGCGCGGTGGTCGCGCCGCTCCAGTCGTCATCGGTGAACGGGGCGGGGAGGTTGCATTTGGGCACGCTGGTTCAGTGAAGCATTCCCCGACCGCTCCGAACTTGATGTTTCTCGTCACCGAGGATTGGTATTTCTGGGCGCATCGCCTGCCGCAGGCCCGCGCCGCCCGGGACGCCGGATTCTCGGTGGCGGTCGCGACGCGCGTTCAGGATCATGGCGCGCGGATCGAGGCGGAGGGGTTCGCTCTCCATCCGTTACGGTGGCGACGGGGCAGCGCCAGCGTAGTAGGCGCCTTATCCGCGCTCCGTGAAATCGCGGCGCTCTATCGCCGGGAACGTCCCGACATCCTGCATCACGTCTCGCAAAAATCGATCCTTATCGGATCGATCGCGGCGTGGCTGGTCGGCCGGCGACGCGTGGTCAACGCGCTCACCGGCCTTGGCTTTATATTCACCGCGAAGAGCGCCAAGGCGCGCGCGTTGCGGTCCTTCATCCTTGTCGTACTGCGCGTTACCGCGTCCGGCGCGGGCTTCCGCTTCCTGGTTGAAAATCCGGATGACGGCGCGATGCTTCGTCGGATGAAAATCGCCCCGACCGACAGGATTATCCTGATCCGCGGTTCCGGGGTCGATCTGGAGCAATACCACCCATTGCCCGAGCCCGACGCCCCGCCCATCGTGATCGGCTGCGCGACCCGCATGCTGCGCATCAAGGGCGTGGCGGAGTTGGTTGACGCGTTTCGTCGTTTGCGCGCGCGCGGAAGCACCGCCGTCTTGCTGCTCGCAGGCGCGACCGATGCCGAAAATCCGGCCGCGATTCCACCCGATCAGCTACGCGTCTGGTCAAACGAGCCAGGTATCGAATGGATCGGCCATGTCGAGGACATCAGGACAGTCTGGCGGCGCGCCCATATCGCGGTTCTGGCCAGCCAGGGCGGCGAGGGCATTCCGATGAGCCTGATGGAGGCGGCCGCCTGCGGTCGTCCGCTTATCGCGACGGATGTTCCCGGTTGCCGCGAGATCGTCATCCAGAACGAGACCGGGCTGCTTGTGGCGCCCGGCGACATCGAGGCGTTGGCGGATGCGCTTCATAGGATGGCGACCGACGGCGCGTTGCGCGCGTCATGTGGCGAGGCCGCCCGGCGTCGCGTCGCGGATGGGTTGGACGCGGCGGCGGTCGGTCGTCAGACGGTCGCCGTCTACCGGGCGCTGATGGCGGTATGATCCGGGAATGATCAATCAGTTTCTGGCGCACACATCCGTATTTTTTATCGAGGCCGCGCTCGCGAGCGCCCTGATGACTTGGCTGGTGCTGAGGTTTCTGCGCCGTCGCGCCATTCTCGATCTGCCCAACGCGCGTAGCAGCCATACCATACCCACGCCGCGCGGCGGCGGTTGGGGGGTGATGATCGCGCTGGCCCCATTCTGGCTTTGGGCGACCTGGAGATCAGGCTCGCTGAATGACCCTTCTCAAATCGCCTTGATTCTGGGCGCCATCCTTCTGATGGTCGTTTCCTGGATCGACGACCGCAAGGGACTTGGGGCCGCGCTTCGGCTGGGCGTTCAGCTTGTCGCCGCCGGCGCGGTGATGGCGTTGCTTCCGTGCGACCTGTCGCTGACATCTGGCCTATTACCAATGCCGCTCGACCGAATTTTGGCGATGTTGGCTTGGTTATGGTTCGTCAATCTGTTCAATTTCATGGACGGCATAGACGGCCTGGCCGGCGGCAGCGCGGCGGCGATGGGTTTCGGAATCATGCTGGTTTCGTTGCGTCATGGTCCGACTGAGCTCGAAGCGTTTCGCGGGGCTATGCTGGCGGCGGTGTCCGTGGGTTTTCTGGTCTGGAACTGGCAACCCGCGAAGATTTTCATGGGCGATGTCGGCAGCATCCCGCTCGGTTATCTCCTTGGGTTTGAGCTGGTGCGCTTGGCCATGGACGGCGGCCAGATCGCCGCTCTTATCATCGCGCTGTATTATCTCGCGGACGCGACGATCACGCTTGTCAAACGCGCCCGGCGCGGCGAGCGGGTGTGGGAGGCCCATCGCGAACATTACTACCAACGATCGACCCAGCTTGGCCGCGGCCATGGCGCCACCGCGCGGACGGCCATTTTGGCGCAGCTAGCCTTGGCGATTTTCGCTTGGCTCGGCCTTTTTTGGGGCCTGTGGCTCGTAGCGCCGGCGGCGCTTCTGGTCGCCCTGCTGCTTCGTTGGATGG
>CAJCJC010000330.1 GCA_903970575.1 Alphaproteobacteria bacterium | reverse complement strand
CTGGTCCGCGCCTATTATGGGATCGCCGATTCCGAGATCCGCCGCGGCCCGCGCGAAACCCTAGCCCGATCGACGGCATTCCGGGGCCATCCTTCATCAAAGAGGTATGCCGGACCGCGCCCTGACGGTCCGGCCCCGACCACTCAGCCTTTCACATACTCGTCGACGACCTGCGCCAGAACATCCAGCGGCATCGCGCCCGGTTTGAGGATCGCATCGTGGAACTTGCGCAGATCGAACCTTGAACCGAGTTTCTTCTCCGCCTCCTCCCTCAGACGCAGGATCTCGATCTTGCCGAGCATATATCCGCAGGCCTGTCCCGGCCACACGCAGTAGCGTTCGATTTCGGTGGTCGCGGCACTATCCTTGTCGCCGACCGTCTCGACCATATATTGGATCGCCTGTTCCCGGCTCCAGCGCTTGGAATGCATGCCGGAATCGACCACCAGCCGGACCGCCCGGAACAGGGCGTCATGCAGATAGCCGAGTTTGCCCATCGGATCATGGTCATAGAGGCCCATTTCATCGGCCAGCTGCTCGGCATAGAGCGCCCAGCCCTCGGCATAGGCGGAATAGAATACCAGCTTGCGGATCAACGGACTGTCGGCTTCCTGCGCGATCGAGATCTGCAGATGATGGCCAGGAATCGCTTCATGATAGGTGAGGGTGGACAGGGTCCAGCTCGGCTGTTCCGCGGTGTCGCGCAGATTGATGTAATAGGCGCCCGGCCGCGTCCCATCCAGCGATCCCGCCTCGTAATACCCGCCCGGCGCGCCGGCCTCGATCGCTTTCGGAACTCGCCTGATTTCAACCTTGGCTTTCGGCAATTTCCCGAAATAGTCCGGCAGCTTGGCCTGCACGGTCACGACCTTGGCGTTCAAATCGGCGATCAGCCTTTCCTTGGCTGCGTCAGTATTGTCGTACAGATATTTCGGATCGGCCGTCAGCGCCGCCAGCCGCGCGCCGACCCCGCCCTGGCTCAACCCTTGCGCCTTCAACAGCGCATCCAAATCGGCCGAAAGGGATGTCACCAGGTCAAGGCCAGTCTTGTGGATAACCTCCGCCGCGATCGTCGCCGTGGTGTAGTTCTTCAGCGACACCCGATAATACTGGGCGCCGTTCGGCAGCCGCGTCACGCCGGCGTCATGCGTCGCCTTCGGTCTCTGCTCCCGCAGAAACGCCGCCTGCCGCGCCAGAGCCGGCAGTATCTTCTCCGCGTAAAGGGTGGTCGCCTTGGCTCCGTAATCGCCCGTCAGGTTCTTTTCCCCCGCCCTGCGGACCAGCGATTGCACCAGGCTGGATTGATCGGCCGGCGTTTTCAGGAACGCATCCATCTGGATCAGCGTCTTGTCGATCACGAAATCGGGCGGCGTCACGCCGAGCCCCACATCGTGGCGAACCTGCTCCAGCTCCTGATCCATCATCGTCGCGAAGGCGTTCAGCCGCGACAGATAGGCGTCCGCGTCGTCCTTGGTCTCGATCGCATGCTGCGTGTCCAGAAAATCCGGCACGGATTGGTACGATCCGGTCAACTGGCTCAGAACATAAGGCGCGCCCGCGCCATTGCCGCCATAATCGAACGCCTGGTTGCCCTCGTCCTCGATCGCGAGCGTGAACATGACCGTGTCATAGCTGACCTGTTCGAACGCGGAGAGCTTGGACCGGTCGATCGTTTCGAGCGCCCGCATGCGCCGGGCGTTATCGGTTTTCTCCTTCGCCACCGCCGCCGGCGAGGCGTCGCTCAGCCGCGATTTCAAGATCGCCAGATCGCCCTTATCCAGCCCCAGGCTGGTCGCCTCTTCCGGCTGCCGCTCCAGCGTCTCCCGCACGAACCCGTCGAACAGCGCGTTCATCTTCGCGGCCTCGGCGGCCTCCCCGTCCGGCGCCTGGCCGAAACCCGGCGCGAACGGCGCGCACGCCCCAACCGCCGCGGCGCCAACCATCAAATCCCGGCGTTTCAGCATCGCAAGCATCCTCATATTCATTTTCGAGAGTATGCGCTTTGGCGACACAAATGAATTGCCGCGTCGCTCGATCGCAATCTCATTGCCCGCCCAAGGTAGCCATTCCTTCGCTTGATCCCCGGCCGCGTTCCGCTAGACTCACCCCATGGCCGACATCCACGCTCAAACGGAATTCTTCCCCAACGCCGGATGGCCGCGCAACACCGGAATTCTGCCCTATCAAGCGATCAATACGATGCGACGCGATGGCGAAATCCTGGCCGAGACGCCGATCCTGCCCGAACAGGTTCAGCCCGCCAGCATCGATCTTCGCCTCGGCGCTGTCGCCTATCGCGTTCGCGCCAGTTTCCTGCCCGGCCCGGATTCGACCGTGCCTGAAAAGATCGCGCAACTGGATGGCTATCCCATCGACCTGACGGCCGGCGCGGTGCTGGAACGCGGCTGCGTCTATGTCGCGCCGCTCCTGGAAACCCTGGCCCTGAACGCCGCCGTGGGCGGGTTCGCCAATCCGAAAAGCTCTACCGGCAGGCTCGATGTGCTGACCCGGTTGATAACCGATCGCGGTCCCGCCTTTGACCGGGTGGCGCGCGGCTATCACGGGCCGCTTTATGTCGAGATCGCGCCCAGAACTTTCAGCGTCGTCGTCCGTACGGGCGTCAGGCTGAACCAACTTCGTTTCCGGCGCGGCTCGCCCCAGGTTTCGCCCGGCGAACTTCAGCGACTGCGAGACGCGGGCCAGATCGTTCTTGGCCCGGAAGGAGATCGCAGCCTGGGGGATGACGGCATGCTGCGCGTCACGGTCGACCTCGGCGGCGAAGGCGAACAGCGCCTTATCGGCTTTCGCGCCCGCAAGCATACCGACCGGATCGATGTCGACAAGATTGATCATTACGACCCACGCGCCTTCTGGGAGCCGATCCATGTCGATCGCGAACCCCGGATCATTCTTGATCCGAATGATTTCTATATCCTGATGACACGGGAATCGGTCGGCATCCCGCCCGATTACGCCGCCGAGATGATGGCGTATGACACCACGGTCGGCGAATTCCGGGTCCATTACGCCGGCTTCTTCGACCCCGGCTTCGGCTGGGACCGCGCCGCCGGCGGCAGCCGCGCCGTGCTGGAGGTGCGCTCGCACGAGGTGCCGTTCCTGCTCGAACATGGCCAAACCGTCGGCTGGCTCCGCTTCGAACCCATGGCAGGCCGTCCCGATCGCATCTATGGCGGCGGCATCGGCTCGAACTACCAGAATCAGGGCCTGGCGCTCGCCAAGCAGTTCAAGCCGTTCGCGTGACGTCATCGCGTCTTGTCGCTTCCTGGGCCGTGTTCGCCCTGGCCTTGGCACTTTTGGTCCCGCGCGCCGTCGCCGGCGATTTGGTGCATGTGGTTGACGCCACCCAGGCGAGCCGATGCGCCGAAAATGACAATGTCTACGTCAAGTTCATCG
>CAJCJC010000329.1 GCA_903970575.1 Alphaproteobacteria bacterium | reverse complement strand
CTACCAACTGAGCTACAGCCGCCATACGCGGGTGGTATCCCGCTAGCCGCCGTCGCGTCAAGCGTCCGGAATGTTAGGAAACAGGGAAGGCGAGGCCGCCATGCTCAGAACGCATGGAAGCCAATGTGTTTGACTGACTTGCGTAGGCAGGAAGATCACGCTAGGCGAGGAGGTTAACCCTAACTTTATCCTGGGCGAGCAATCGCAGCCAGGAGGAACGTCCTACTTATTATGCTTCAAGTCGCAACCCGCATGCATCGGCTCGGCACTGAGTCCGCCTTCGAAGTTTTAGCGAAGGCGCAAGCTCTCGCCGCGGGCGGCCGTTCCGTCGTAAATCTTTGCATCGGGCAACCAGACTTTCCGCCCCCGGCCCATGTCATCGAAGCCGGGCAACGCGCGATCGCGGATGGCCATCATGGGTACAGCGCCGCGCCCGGAATATTGCCGCTGCGCGAGTCCGTCGCGGCAGATCTCCAGCGCCGGTTCGGCGTCGAGATCAATCCCAGTAACGTGACGATCACGCCCGGCAGCAAAGTAGCGCTTTTCTTCGCTCTCCAGATGCTTGGAGAGATCGGCAGCGAGATCATTTATCCCAACCCGGCCTATCCGGGATACGAATCGATCATCGCCTTCTCCGGCGCTACCCCAATTTCCTATCCGTTAAGCGAATCCACCGGTTTCTCTTTCGACGCCGACGACGTTCTGTCGCGGATCACCCCGAAGACCCGAGCGATCATTCTCAACAGCCCGGCCAATCCAACCAGCGGCGTTTTGGATCGCGGCGAATTGGATCGTCTTGTGGCGGGGTTGGAGCGCTTCCCCGATATCGCCATCGTGAGCGACGAAATCTATAGCCGCATCATCTACGATGGGCATCCCCATTTCAGCCTTTTATCCTACGAACAAATCCGTGACCGCCTGATTTTGCTCGACGGCTGGTCAAAAAGCTTTTCGATGACGGGATGGCGGCTAGGTTACGCCGTCTGGCCGAAATCGTTGGTCGAACACGCGGTGAAGATGGCGATTAATTGCCACTCCTGCGTTAATAACGCCGCGCAATTCGCGGGAATCGCGGCGCTTGACGGGCCGCAGGATACCGTACAGGCAATGGTGGAAGCCTGGAGCGCGCGCCGCGAAGTGATCGTCGAAGGCCTCCGCGCGATGCCCGGCGTCCGCTGCACAATGCCGGCGGGAGCCTTTTATGCGTTCCCCAATATCTCCGGCACGGGATTTGGCTCCGCGGAATTGCAGGCGCGGCTTTTGAACGATGAAGGCGTCGCGCTGCTGTCGGGCGCCAGCTTCGGCGCTCTGGGAGAAGGCTACGTTCGGCTTTCCTATGCGACCAGCAGGGAACAGATAGAGGAAGCGCTCTTTCGTATGAATCGCTTTCTGGCCAATAATATGCATATTTCGCGCCGGTCCGCCGTCGCGTAAATAGCCTGCCTAATTTTTAATCAGAAATGTCGCAGCGCGCGCTTCGTATTGGATGCGAATGATAATCGTGTCATCGCAACAATAGCGATGGTTCTGTCGACGCCCTTGAAAAGGCGGACATAGATTGGAGCGGCGACGTAAATAAAAACCGGCCCCTAACCGTTGGCACGCGGTTTGCTTTAAGGTTACTTGCAGCTTAGGAAATGGGGACCTCGAATGAAGAAGGTGGAAGCGATCATTAAGCCGTTCAAGCTGGATGATGTTAAGGAAGCCCTTCACGAGCTTGGGATCAAAGGGTTGACGGTAACCGAAGCAAAGGGATTCGGTCGCCAGAAGGGACATACCGAGCTTTATCGGGGCGCCGAGTATGTCGTCGATTTCCTTCCAAAGGTTAAGGTAGAGGTTGTGGTCGAGGACGCAATTCTCGAGCGGGCCGTCGAAGCCATTCAGAACGCGGCCCGGACGGGCCGAATTGGCGACGGCAAAATCTTCGTCTCCGCGATCGATGAGGCGATCCGCATCCGCACCGGAGAAACAGGTGCGGCGGCCATTTGATCAGTATAAATATTAGATAATAAAATCCGCGCGCTACTTGGTGCGTTCGCACGATGATGGACGGTATTGTCGGCGGAGTGTGACTATGGCAAGGTCCGGCCGGGCGGCGATCCTCGTTTCCCCTCAATCCGTACGATCCAATTATCAGGACTTTATTCATGCCAGACACGTCGAAGGTATTTGAACTGATCAAAGAGCATGACGTGAAATACGTCGATCTCCGGTTCACGGATCCGCGCGGCAAGCTCCAGCACGTATCGCAGCACGTATCAACCATCGACGAAGACGTGTTCGAACATGGCCTGCAATTCGACGGTTCGTCCATCGCGGGATGGAAAGCGATCAACGAATCCGACATGACGCTGATACCGGATGTGTCGACCGCCGTGATGGACCCGTTCGCCGCTCAACCGACGCTGAACATCCTTTGCGACATCTACGAGCCCTCGACCGGCCAGCCCTACAATCGCGACCCGCGCTCGATCGCAAAAGCCGCCGAAGCCTATGCGCTGTCGAGCGGGATCGCCGACACTGTTTTCTTCGGTCCGGAAGCGGAGTTCTTCGTATTCGACGACGTGCGCTTCGCGGTCGGCATGAACGGCGCTTCGTATTCCGTCGATTCGATCGAAAGCCCGCTCAATTCCGATCGCGCCTATGATGAAGGCAATCTCGCGCATCGCCCGGGCGTCAAGGGCGGTTATTTTCCGGTTGCGCCGATCGACAGCGCACAGGATCTGCGGTCCGAGATGGTGACTGTGCTGGCGGAGATGGGCGTCGAAGTCGAGAAGCACCATCACGAGGTGGCGCCGGCGCAGCATGAACTTGGCATCAAGTTCGGCACGTTGGTGAAATGCGCCGACGCGATGCAATACTATAAGTATGTCGTCCACAATGTCGCGCAGGCCTATGGCAAGACGGCGACCTTCATGCCGAAGCCTGTGTTTGGAGACAACGGCTCGGGCATGCATTGCCATCAGTCTTTGTGGAAGGATGGCAAGCCCTTGTTCGCGGGCAATCTCTACGCCGACCTTTCAGAGATGTGCCTGTTTTATATCGGCGGCATCATCAAGCACGCCAAGGCGCTGAACGCGATCACCAATCCGACGACCAACAGCTATAAGCGGCTGGTTCCGGGCTATGAGGCGCCGGTGCTGCTGGCGTACTCGGCGCGCAACCGTTCGGCATCGTGCCGCATTCCCTATGTCAACAGCCCAAAGGGAAAGCGGGTGGAAGTGCGCTTCCCCGACCCGTCCGCGAACCCCTATTTGGCATTCGCCGCAATGCTGATGGCTGGACTGGACGGCATTCAGAACAAGATTCATCCCGGCGAGGCGATGGATAAGAACCTGTACGACCTGCCTCCGGAAGAGCTGGCGGCGGTGCCGACGGTTTGCGGTTCGCTGCGCGAGGCGATCAACGCGCTCAAGGCCGATCATGAGTTCCTGATGAAGGGCGACGTCTTCACCAAGGATAATATCGAAGCGTATATCGATCTTCGGATGGAGGAAGTCATGGCGTTCGAGACGTCGCCTCATCCCATCGAGTTCAAGATGTACTACTCGGTCTGAGTATCCATGCCCAGTCCCGCCGACCGAGACTGGGCATAAACTTCCCTATCCGCTCCGCAGGAGGACATAACTGGTCTGCTTGTTCGTCCAGGCGACCTACCGAGCAAAAAAGTAAAAATTATTTCATTGTCGCGGTTCGTTCGATCTTGTCGCGTTTTGACTCCGCGCCACCTTTTTCGGAATCCTGCGCCGCACGCCCAAGATAGGGTCCGACGCGCATTCATTATTGATAAAGGTATAGAGTTGGTGACAGCTGCGGGTCAGCCTGCCGAGGACCGTTACGAGGCCGAAAAGGTAACGGCCGAAGCTATCCGCCTATGGCTCAAGTCACCAGCGTCGATGATTTTGACGGTTTTCTTTATCGGCGCGAGCGTTTGGTTTTTCTGGGACTCCATTCCTCATTTCAGGCTGATCGCCTGGTCGATTTGTGTGACCGCTCTATGCCTGATCCGGCTTCTTATGTGGGTCTATTATTCAGGCCGTGCGTGGAGCGATCGGAAGACGGTGCTGTGGGGCCGTTCCTTCGCCGTGATTCTTGGGGTCACAGGTGTCGCGCTCGGCTATATCGCGACCGAAATGCCTGGCATGACCAATATGGAAGAACGCATGTTCGTGATCATGGGCATCGGCGGTCTCTCCGCCGGCGTAGCCGCGATGTATGGCGTCTACTATCCAGCCGTGATCGCATTTCTAATTCCCATTCTCGGCATATTGGCCGGCGCGTTCCTGATCCACCGTTCGCAGGGTTCCGACGTTCTTGCGATCATGACGCTTGTTTATCTTGGATCGTTACTGGCCGCCGCGCGCGTTCTTGGAGACTGGGTCAGGAATATGTTCACGCTTCGTGTCCGCAACGATCGGCTGACGTCCGAATTGACCGTGGCGAAGGATGACGCGGAGGCCGCGAACGAGGCGAAGTCAGTGATCATGGCGAATATGAGCCACGAGCTTCGGACGCCGCTGAACGCGATCATCGGATTCGCCGAGATGCTGGAGCGCCAGGTGCTTGGCCCGATCGGCAATCCTCGATACGTGGCTTACGCCCATGATGTCCATATGAGCGGAAAGCATCTCTTGTCGCTGATCAACACGATCCTGGATTTGGCCAAGACGCATCTTTCCCGCCTGGAGCTCGACATCGAATCCGTCGATGTGGGCGTTCTGTTGCGCGAATGCTTCAGCGTGATGCGCCTGCAGGCGGAAAAGGCCGAGCTGCATTTCATTATCGAGGCGCCCGACGAGAAACTTATTGCGAAGG
>CAJCJC010000328.1 GCA_903970575.1 Alphaproteobacteria bacterium | reverse complement strand
CTCTATCGCATGGTGGCGCGTTTCGCGCCGGGGAGAAATGGCGGCCGATGACCGCCGCGATCGGTTAACGGCGACGGGTGGCGACCAACGGCATCTTGCCGAACATCCCGGCCTTGACAGTGCCCTCGATCCGGTCGCCCGCGATGGTGGCGACGAATTCGAGCTTTATCGGAAACGGCGAGGTGGCGTTCATCGTCCAGGACAGAGCGTCGCCATCGATCCTGCCATCGATCAGCGGCTGGGTTTCATCGCGCGATACATTTTGTCCCGTAAGGATCGCGCCCTCGGCCTTCAGGGTAGCGATGGATTTCTGCTCGCCCATCGGCGATTTGACCGAAACATCCCACTGCCCATCCACAATCGACATGCATCAACCCTTCAGGCCGTGCGGCCGAATCTTACTTGTACCGCCTGATAATCTGGTGACCCCAAGGGGATTCGAACCCCTGTTACCGCCGTGAAAGGGCAGTGTCCTGGGCCTCTAGACGATGGGGTCGTCGGGGCTGGGCTAGACCTAGCGGGATGGGAGGCGGAAATCAACCGTCCGGGCCGGCGAGGGTCTTGGCCATCTCGCGAAACGAAATGACGTCACTCTTCACCAGCACGTAGATGATAAGCCAGAGCGTTGTCGCGATCACGGTCGTGATACCGAACTTGAAGAGCAGCCTTGGATTGTCCGGCGCGCTCTCGACCGTGCCGGGCAGCGGGTCCTCCGCGCGTTTCGCCCCGAGCGGCAGGACGGTGAAGAGCGATATCCACCAGACCAGGATATAGACCGCGATCCCGCTGACCCACCCCATGGCGAAAGCTTAGGCGACCCGAACCAGATGGACGTCGACTGCGGGTTTCTTGCCGGTGAGGCCGAAGACGGAACGGCGGACCGCCAGTCGCGTCGTCTCCCGCACCTCGGCGTCGTTCCGAAGCTCAGGGCCTGTCATGCCGTCCAGCTCAAGCTCGACATCGGCGACCACCTTGCGGAGCGCCACCTGATCCTGATCGGCGCTGAGGAGACCGGTCGCCGACACGACGGGCGGGGCCATGATGCGGCCCTTATGATCCAGCACCACGGTGACCACCGCGCCGCCTTGTTCGATCGCGCGGCGGCGGCCCTTGATCACGCTGCTGTCGATCGGCAAGAGCCGCTTGCCGTCCACGGCGAGCACGCCCGTGGTCACGGTGCCGACAATCTCCGGCGCCGCGCCGTCGCGCACGCGCACGATATCGCCATTGGCGGGCACCACGGTGTGCGGCACCTGGCATTCGCGGGCAAGTTCGGCGTGCGCGGCCTGGTGGGCGTATTCGCCGTGGACCGTGACGGCGATCTGCGGCCGAATCCACTGATACATCTCGACCAGCTCATCGCGCGCCGGATGGCCGGAGACATGGACGAATTCCTGCTTGGCGGTGACGATCTGGACGCCGCGCTTCAGCAGCTTGCCCTGCATCTGGCTGATCTCGATCTCGTTGCCGGGGATCGGCCGGGCCGAGAAGATGACCGTGTCGCCGCGATCGAGCGACAATTCGGGGTGGTTGCCGCTGGCGATCCGCGCCAGGGCCGATCTGGGCTCGCCCTGGCTGCCGGTGCACACGAACACCACCTTGTCGCGCGGCAGGAAAGAGGCGTCGCGGCCAGTCGCGAAATCCGGCAGATCCTTCAGATAGCCGGTTTCATGCGCGGCCTCGATGATGCGCCACAGCGAGCGTCCGACGATCGCCACATGACGGCCATTGGCGGCGGCGGCGCGGGCGAGGCTTTCGATTCGCGCGACGTTGGAGGAAAAGCAGGCGACGACGATGCGTTGATCGTAGCGCGCGAACAACGATGTCAGGCTGGTCTGAAGGTCCGCCTCCGAACCCGAATGGCCTGGCGTCATCGCGTTGGTCGAATCGCCGATCATGGCGATCACGCCCGCGTCGCCCACGCTTTTCAAACCATCGACATCCGTCAGGCGGCCGACGACGGGGCCGGGATCGAGCTTCCAATCGCCGGTATGGACCACGGTGCCGGCGGAGGTCGTAATGGTGAGCAGATTCGGTTCCGGGATCGAATGGGTGACGTCGATATAGCGCAGCGCGAAGGGGCCGAGCTGAAAGCCGCCCGCGAGCGGTATTTCGTGAATCTCGACCTCATTCTGGAGGTTGTGCTCGACGAGCTTCAGCCGGAGCACCGCCGCCGTGAAGGGCGTGGCGTAGATAGGACAACGCAGGCGCGGCCACAGAAAGGGCACGGCGCCCAGATGATCCTCATGCGCGTGGGTCAGCACGAGGCCGACCAAATCCTTCTTGCGCTCGGTGATGAAGCTGGGGTCGGGCACGAGCAGATCGACGCCGGGAACGCCGTCGCCGGCGAATCCCATGCCGAGATCGACCATCAGCCATTTTCCGGCATGCCCATAAAGCGTGAGGTTCATGCCGAACCCGCCTGTCCCCCCCAGCGGAATGACGTCGAAGGCGTCGTCGACCGGTCGGAACAGAGAATCAGGAGACATCAGGGCGATCGATTCAGTTGGTTGATAATGCAGAGGCCACGGAGCGTGAGATCGTCATCCACCCGGTCGATGATGGTGGTGGCCTGACCGAACAGGGAAGCGAGGCTGCCGGTCGCGACAACCGAGCGGGGCGCGCCGATGCCGGAGCCGACCATCTCGGCGCGCATGCGCCCGACCAGCCCCTCGATAAGCCCGACATAGCCCCAAAAGATGCCGGCCTGCATGGCGGCGACGTTTGTTTTGCCGATGACGTGGGCGGGCCTCACGATATCCACCTTGGGAAGCTTCGCGGCCGCCTGATGGAGCGCGTCCAGGGACAGATTGATGCCGGGCGCGATGGCGGCGCCACGATAATTGCCTTCCGCGTCGACCACGTCGAAGGTGGTGGCGGTGCCGAAATCGACCACGATCAGCGGACCGCCCATGGCGTCGAACGCCGCCACGGCGTTCACCAGCCGGTCCGCGCCCACTTCGTCAGGCCGGTCGAGCAAAGGCTCGATGCCGAGATACACGCCATCCTCGCCAATAATGAGCGGCCGTGACGAATAGCGTTCGGTGCAGAGGCGGCTCAGGTTGAAATTGGCGGAGGGAACGACGCTCGCGATGATGGCCTGATCGATATCCTTGGGATCGAGCCCGTCGCGTCGCATGACGTTGTCGAGCCAGACGGCGTATTCATCCGATGTCCGGCGCGCCTCCGTGGCGGCGCGCCAGCAGCCGCGGCATTCCGTTCCCTCGAAAACCGCGAATACGGTGTTTGTGTTGCCTGCGTCGATCGCAAGGAGCATTTGGTCTCTCGCCCGTCTCGAAATTCAAAATTACGTCCGGCTTAAAGGTAACGAACGCTACCCGAAACCAGACGGTGCTCAGCGCCATCCGTCAAGGCGATAATGATGGCGCCGGTC
>CAJCJC010000327.1 GCA_903970575.1 Alphaproteobacteria bacterium | reverse complement strand
GGCGTTGCCGGAGTTCACGAACAGCGTTCCGTCCGCCACGGTTTGCGCCGCGCCATCCAGATTGCCGCCATAGGCTTTCACGCCGTTCACCGCGTCATAGGTCTGGGCCGTATCCATGTCCCAGATAATGGCGCCGGATTTCGTGTCATAGGCCCGCAGATGGCCGTCCAGCGCGCCCGAGAACACCGCGCCGGGGATGAGCGTCACCGCGCCCGGCTGGGCATGGAAGCATCCGCCCTCACCCCAGGCGCAAACCGGGGTCGGTGTCTCGGTGCGCCATTCGGTCTTGCCGTCTTTCAGCGCGATGCCGCTCATGCCGCCGGCCGTGTCCGGCTTCAGGCCGGGGCCTGGCGTCGCGACATAGACCCGGTCCGGGTCGGCCGCCGAACCCCAGATTTGTATCAGGGAGGACCCGCCGCCCACGGTGGACGACCACAGGATCTTGCCCTTGGCGTCGGGGTCGAAGCCGTAAACGGTGGCGGATTTCGAACCGTCCACCAGAATGTCCTTGCCGTTCGCCATGGTCTGCAGCAAGGGCGGGCTGGAGAAATCGTAATCGGGCCCCTGCGGCGTCGGGCAATTGCCCACCGGCTGGCCGTCGCACTGATATATCCAGGCGTCGCCCTTGCGCACCTGGCTGGCCCACAGCCGCTTGCCGGTCTTCAGGTCATAGGCGATCACCGCGTCCGACGCGTCGGTCGGCTCGGCGGTATAGGAATCGCCGGTGCCCACGAAAATTATCCCGCGCTTCGCGTCCACCGTGGGGGCCGCCCACACGCCGGCGCCCGATGGGCCGAACATCTGCGTTCCGGCCGAATTGACCCGTGTCGGCATCGGCGGCTGCTGAATGGTATAGGCTTTCCAGATCGTCTTGCCGGTCGCCGCGTCGAGCGCCACGACGCTGCCCCGGAATTTGCAGCACTCATAGGCGGGATCGTCCGCGTCCACCTCGTCGCCGGAGGTGACGGGCACATAAAGGCGTCCGTCGTAATAGGTGATCGAACCGACAATGCGGGCGCCGGCGTAATCGTCCACCCGTTTTTGCCACATCTCCTTGCCGGTTTCCGCGTCCAGGGCGTGGACGATCGCGTTCTGGTCGCCGAAAAACGCGCCATGCTTGCCACCCGTCACGGCGCCAACCGCGATCGCGTTCCGCACAGGCGTTCCGGCGTCATACGCCCAATAGGTGCAGCCGGTTTTCGCGTCGAGCGACACCACCTTGCCCATCCGGCTGCTGACGAACAGATGGCCGCCCGCCGCGATGGGGGAGCCGGTCAGCCCCGGCAGGGCGAATGCCCATTTGACCTTCAGCCGCGGCAGATCGGCGGCCGTGAAGCCTGGGTCGGTCTGGAATCGCGTATTATGAACGTCATGCCCCCAGGCCGCCCATTCCTTGGGGTCGGCGGCGATCTTTCCCGGCGCGGCGCAGGAATTGGCGTCCAGGGCGGGCTCCACATCCATCGGCCGATGGGTCAGGAACGCCGCCAGCGACCGGATTTGATCGATCGACAGCCCTTCCGCCTGTTTGCGCATCTCGCCGCGCGTCAGCGTGTAGACGATCTCGGTCGGCAGCCGGGTGGCCAGATAGGCGGTGGCCGGCGCGCGGCTCGCCGGTTGATCGTGACAGCCGGAGCAGCGTTCCATGAACAGGGCCTGCGCGGGGTCGGGCGGCGCCGGCTGACTCGCCGCGACGTCGGGAGATTGCGCCTGCGCGACTCCCCCTGAACCGGCGAGTGCGACAACGCCAAGCGCGGCGACCGCGCGACAGACGACGTGAGAGAGCGCGAACTTAAACGTCACCGGATTTCCCCTGCGCGGCGGCGTCGACGGGGCGGTCGAGGCGGCTCGTTGATTGAGCGTCGACCAAAGCCGGTCGGCGTCGCATCTGTCAAGCTAGTCTGATGGCGAGACCGCGCTCGGGATGGCGCTGTGCGATCCTCGATTCTGAACACTTGCGCCAGGGCCGCCAACTGGTCCAACGTCACGCTCGTTTCACGAGATCGCTGGGCGAAATATGGTTGCCGAGGTCAGAGCCAACAGGAACCGCCTCGGCGGGCCTTTGAATGACGGCGACTTTCAAAAGCTCGCCGAGAATATTCCGGCCCTTTGCTGGATGGCCGACGCCGACGGTTACATCTATTGGTATAATCGCCGATGGTATGAATATACCGGCGCCACGCCCGAGGCTATGGAGGGTTGGGGCTGGCAATCGGTCCATGACCCGAGGAATCTTGCCGAGGTGCTCGAACGCTGGGCGTCGGCGATATCGGCGGGCCAGCCCTTCGAGATGGTTTTCCCAATCCGCGGCGCCGACGGCGTCCTTAGACCGTTCCTGACGCGGATCAATCCGGCTTTTGACGAATCCGGCGTCCTGACCAACTGGTTCGGGGTCAATATCGACATTTCTCGGCAGGTCGACGCCGAGCACGCCTTCGCCGAGAGCGAGGCGAAATTCCGCCTTCTGGCCGACTCCATGCCTCAAATGGTTTGGTCCGCCTCGGCCCAGGGGGATTTCGATTACTTCAATGCCCGCTGGTACGAATATACCGGGGCGCCCATAGGCTCCACCGACGGAGACGGCTGGGCCGCCTTTGTCTATCCGGCCGATCTTTCGTCCGCGATGGCGATGTGGCGTCATTCGCTGGAAACGGGCGAAGCCTACCATACGGAATTCCGCCTTCGGCATCGTTCGGGCGAATACCATTGGGTGCTCTGTCGCGCTCAGCCCGAACGCGGCCCGACGGGCCAGATCGCGCGGTGGTACGGAAGCGCCACCGATATCGAGGACATGGTGCGTGCGCGCCAGATTCTGAAACGATCCCGCGACGAGCTGGAGGCCGAGGTCATCGCGAGAACCGGGGAGCGCAATCTCCTGGCGACCCTGGTGGAGACCACGGACGTCATGATCATGGCGGTCGATCTCGACTATAAGATTCTGGCGATCAACCAGGCCAACGCGGATGAGTTCGAACGCGTCTACGGCGTCCGCGCCCGGCCGGGAGACAATTTGCTCGAATTGCTGGCCGACCAACCCGAACAGCGCGCCGCCATTCACGCCGCCTGGAGCCGCGCGATGGCCGGAGAGTCCTTCACGATCGTCGAGGCGCGCGGTCATCCGGAGCGAACGCGGTCGCAATACGAAATAAAGTTTCGCACGCTGCGCGATGCGGCGGGTCAACAAATCGGCGCTTTCCAGTTCGTCCAGGACGTGACCGCGCGGCTCAGGGACCAAAAGATGCTGGCCGAGGCGCGCGAGGCGTTGATGCAATCGCAAAAGCTGGAATCGATGGGGCGGCTGACCGGCGGCGTGGCGCATGACTTCAACAATTTGCTGACGCCTATCGTCGGAACGCTCGACATGCTGCAGCGGCGCGGGGTGGGCGGCGAGCGCGAGCAACGGCTCATTCATGGCGCCTACCAATCCGCCGAGCGCGCCAGGGTGTTGGTGCACCGGCTCCTTGCCTTCGCCAGGCGACAGCCCCTTCAGCCCGTGCCCGTCGATGTCGGCGCCCTGATCCGGGGCCTGGCCGACCTTATCGCGAGCGCATCGGGTCCGCAGGTGGCGTTACGGTTTGACATCGCCGACGATTTGCCGTCGGCGATGGCCGATCACGGGCAACTGGAAATGGCGATCGTCAATCTCGGCGTCAACGCGCGCGACGCGATGGATGGCGTCGGGACGATAACGATCTCCGCGACGTTTGAGACGACGCCCGCAGGGCGGCCGCCAGGCCTAAACCCTGGTGGCTATGTCCGCATCGCCATTTCCGACACCGGCAAAGGGATGGACGAGGCGACCCGCGCCCGGGCCATAGAACCGTTCTTTTCAACCAAGGGAATTGGCAAGGGAACTGGGCTAGGTCTCTCGATGGCCCATGGTCTCGCATCGCAACTGGGCGGCGCGCTGACCATCGATAGCCAGCTTGGCGTTGGAACCGAAGTGGCCATGTGGTTGCCGGAAAGCTCCCAACCGGCCCATGCCGCCTGCGCAAGCGCGCGCGCTCGGCCGGCCCCGCTGAATGCTGGCGTCGTGCTTGTCGTGGATGACGAGGAATATATTCGCGTCAGTACGGTGGACATGCTGACCGAGCTCGGCTTCACGGTGCGCGAAGCAGCCACGGCGGAGGCCGCGCTCCAGGCCATGGACGCGGGATTCAGGCCCGACATCCTGATCACCGATCATCTGATGCCGGGAATGACCGGCGTCGAGCTTGCCTATGCCGTTCGGGCGCGCGCGCCGGACACAAGAATTCTGATCGTCTCCGGCTTCGCCGAAGTCGAAGGGATCGATCCCGCGCTGCCCAGGCTAACGAAGCCCTTCGTTCAAAGCGACCTCATGCGCCACCTTTACGGCGGCTCCGATGATGGCGCCGATGCGGTCTGCTGAACTGCGCGCCGACCTTCCTTCTCTATTATTTTAGTGGAAGAAAGATGTCTGTGATGGCGTCTTTCTCCGCCACGTCGGGGAAGAAACTCACCCGTTGTATGAACACAGGAAAATCCCTGAGTTCCTCTTGGCTTCGCGGCAGCCAATCGGCGTAGAGGAATCTCGCGGCGAATCGCAGGTTATCGCTGGGGCCGATAAGGCGCAGGGACGCGCAGCGCCCCGCCGGAATCGATCCGGCGATCACGCCCTGCGCGTTGGGCGCAATGATCTGCGTGGTCGCCGCGCAGAGGTCCTGGCGGTAATCCTCGGGCGCCGTCGTCTCGGGATCGTGATGCAGAATGCCGAATGTCCTGCTGGTCCTGGGAGACAACCCGGTTTGCTTCCTCCACGCGATGAATCGTCGGATGCTATCGCCGATCGCCGCCGGGTCGCCCCGATGTCGCAGAATGGCGATCTGTGTTTCGGGGAAGTCGACGATTTTAACCTGATCGTCCGTGAAACCGATCGTCATGATCGTGCGCCTCGCATCGTTGATTGACCCGTATGTCTCGCGCCAGGATGCCCAGTCCGGCTGTTCCCGGAATGCGCTCGGCGTCTGACCGGCGCTGCGCCTAAAGGCGCGCGAAAACGCTTCCGGCCCCTCATATCCGCTATCCAGGGCGATCCGCGTAACCGGTTCATCCTCGCAAAACGCAAGCCGATAGGACGCGCGCCTCAGCCTCGTGAGCTGGACATAGCGATAGACGTTGACGCCGAATAATGCGGAAAATTGCCGATGGAAGTGGCGTGGCGAGAACGCGGCGACTTCGGCCAATACGTCGACGCTCAAATCCTCGTCGATATGCGCATCGATATAGTCGAGCACGCGCTGCATGCGTGCGTGATATTTCCGGGCGCCGTCCAAATTCATCATGCTCTCCGTGTTGTCGGTTCAAATCTAGGCGGACGCGGAACGATTAACCTGACCGAACTTGCCGAATTCCGACGGAGACGAAAAAGATGATCGCCAAACGGGCCCCGGTCGCCAAAACCACGAGTACGCGACCTCCGCCTTCGGCGATGCGCCCGGCGTTGGTATCGTTCGGCGAAGCCGAATACCGATTGCAATCGTGCGCATTTTCCCTGTAGCAAAAGCGGGTTACCGAGGGGGCGCTATCAGGATGAAACCGGCGACGAGGCGAATTTCGGGTTGGGCGATCGGCGCCGCGATGGTCGCCGCCACGGCTTTGCTGGCCGGATCGGGCTTGGCCGACGATCCAACCCTCAACGTCTATAATTGGAACGATTATATCGGGCCGGACGTCGTCGCCGACTTCACGAAGGCGACTGGCGTCAAGGTCAATTACGATCTTTATGACGCCAACGAGACATTGGAGGCCAAACTCGCCGCCGGCCATTCCGGTTATGATCTCGTCGTGCCCACGCTCATCCCGTTCCTCGCGCGCGGCGTTCAGTCGGGGCTCTACGCCGAGATCGACCACACGAAGATCAAGAACTGGGATAATCTCGACCCGGTGGTGCTGGCCGCCATGGCGAAATACGATCCCGGCAATCGTCATGCCGTGCCGTGGATCGTCGGCACGGTCGGGCTCGGCGTCAATTTCGACAAGGTGAAGGAAAAGCTTCCCGACGCGCCTCTCGACAGTCTGGATCTGATCCTGAAGCCGGAGAACGCGGCCAAACTGCAATCCTGCGGCGTCACGATGCTGGATTCGCCCAGCGACGTGATCCCCGTGGTGCTGCATTACCTGGGGCGCGATCCGGAAAGCGAAAAACCCGAAGATTTGGAGGCGGCGACCGATGTGCTGCTGAAAATCCGGCCCTATATCCGCAAATTCGACAGCTCGGGCTATATCAACGATCTGGCGAATGGCGACGCCTGCCTGTCGCTCGGCTATTCCACCGATGTCGTCATCGCCGGCGTGCGGGCGAAGGAGGCGAAGAACGGAGTCACCGTGCGTTTTGAGCTGCCCCGCGAGGGCGCGCTCGAATATATTGACTCTATGGCGATTCCGGCCGACGCGCCGCACCCTGAGTTGGCGCTGCGATGGATCGACTTCAATCTGGAGCCCAAGATCATGGCCGCGACCGCGAACGCGGTGAACGCGCGCACAGGCGATAAGGCGGCTCTGCCGTTCATCCGGACCGAGCTGACCAGCGATCCGGACATCTATCCCACGCCGGAGACGGAAAAAAAGCTGTTCAGCGGGCCTTTGACCTCGCGCAATTACGACCGGCTGCGTAGCCGCGCCTGGACCAAGATCAAGTCCGGCTCCTGATGGCGCGGATTCGGCTGGAGGGTCTGGCCAAGCATTTCGGCGACATGCGCGCGGTCGACGATGTCACGCTGGATATCGAGGACGGGGAGCTGTTCAGCCTGCTGGGCGCGTCCGGTTCCGGCAAGACGACGCTCTTGCGCCTGCTGGGCGGCTTCGAAACGCCCAGCGCCGGCCGCGTGCTGATCGATGGCGTCGACGTGACCGACCTGCCGCCCTATCGCCGGCCCACCAATATGGTCTTCCAGTCCTACGCCCTGTTCCCGCATATGAATGTGGCCAAGAACGTCGCCTTCGGGCTGAGGCAGGCGGGCCTCGCCGCGCCGGAGATCGCCGGCCGCGTCGACGAGGCGCTCGATCTGGTCCGGCTGTCCGGTCTCGGCGGCCGCAAGCCGGGTCAGCTTTCCGGCGGTCAGCGGCAGCGCGTGGCGCTGGCGCGGGCGCTTGTGCTGCGCCCGAAATTGCTGCTGCTGGACGAGCCTTTGTCCGCGCTCGACAAGAAACTGCGCGAGCATACGCAGTTCGAGTTGATGCGGCTGCAGCGGCAGCTCGGAATCACCTTCGTGATGGTGACGCATGACCAGGACGAGGCGATGGCGATGTCCACCCGCATCGCCGTGATGGACCATGGCCGCGTCGTTGAGGTCGGCGCCCCGCGCCAGATTTACGAACGTCCCGGCTCCCGTTTCGTGGCCGATTTTATCGGCGGCGCCAATATACTCGACGTCGCGCCCGCCGGGCCTGGGCGCGCATTGCTGACCGCGCTCGGCGTAACCTGCGCGGTCGATCGGGATTTAGAGGGCCCCGCCTGGATCGCGCTTCGTCCGGAGCGCATCGCGCTGTCCCGCGCGCCCGCGTTTGGCGCGGACCAGCCCGTAGGGGTTATCGAGGCCGTGGCGTTTCACGGCGACGTTCAGCATTACCGGGTCAGGCTCGATGGCGGCGCCGAGCTTAAGGTCGCCGCGCATAACGCGGCCGGCGATCCGGGGCCTGGCGATCGGGTCGCGCTTTCGTGGCCCGGCGACGCGCCGGTGGTTCTGACGCGGTGAAGGGGAAAACACAGGGATTGGCGCGCCGCGCCGGCGTTCTGGCTTTGCCCTGGGCGTGGCTTGGCCTGTTCGTGCTCGCGCCGTTCCTGATCGTGCTGGGGATCAGCCTGTCGACCGCCGGATACGGCTCGCCGCCGGTCGATTTCTTTATCGGCTGGAAGAATTTCCACCCGACT
>CAJCJC010000326.1 GCA_903970575.1 Alphaproteobacteria bacterium | reverse complement strand
GCTGCGTTTTCTCGATAACGTGCTCAGCGATTTTATCGCCAACGCGCCGGACAGCATGTCCCGCGCCGCCTATGCGGCCGAGCGCGAGCGGTCGGTCGGCCTCGGCGTCATGGGGTTCCATTCCTTCCTCCAAGGGATGGGCGTGCCGTTCGAAAGCGTGATGGCCAAGGTATG
The DNA here is from genome assembly GCA_903970575.1 of Alphaproteobacteria bacterium. Lineage (GTDB taxonomy): Bacteria > Pseudomonadota > Alphaproteobacteria > BOG-932 > Roseiterribacteraceae > BOG-932. The sequence goes on along the minus strand of CAJCJC010000326.1, from coordinate 3,299 downwards.
GAACCGGCGGATGTTCCAGCATGTGAAGCGCGGCGCCGACGCCGCCTCGCAAAAGCTGGCGCGCGAGCGCGGCGCATGCCCGGATGCGGCCGATTATGGGATCATGGAGCGGTTTTCGAACAAGATCGCGATCGCGCCCACGGCCTCGATCTCCATCATCTGCGGCGGCGCCTCGCCCGGCATCGAGCCGCTGCCGACCAATGCCTACACCCACAAAACCCTGTCCGGCTCGTTCCCGGTGCGCAATCCGCATCTTCAGGCGCTGCTGGCGGAGCGGGAACGCAATGACGAGGAGACCTGGTCGTCCATCGTCATGAATGGCGGCTCGGTCCAGCATCTCGACATCTTGAACGATCACGAAAAGGCGGTGTTCAAGACTGCGTTCGAGATCGATCAGCGCTGGGTGATCGATCTGGCGGCCGACCGCACGCCCTTCATCTGCCAGTCGCAGTCGCTCAACGTCTTCATTCCGGCCAATGTGCATAAGCGCGATCTGCACCAGATCCATTTCCAGGCCTGGAAAAAGGGCGTGAAGTCGCTCTATTACTGCCGCTCGATGTCGATTCAGCGCGCCGAGGCGTCGACTCCCACCTCCGCCGGCGGCCCGGCGCCGGATTTGATGGAGGGTCTGAGTTCGGGGCCGCGGCTTCCCGTTGCCGGCGATGCGCCCGCATCGACCAATTACGAGGAATGCCTGTCGTGCCAGTAAGCGGGGACGGCGCCATGGCCGGTTTCAGCTTTCGATTGAACGGCAAGCTGCACGCGGCGGATAAATGCACGTGCCTCTATCGGGCGATCGACGCCGAGGATATGGTAAGCCGCGCCCTGTTGCTGACCCGCGACGGGCGCTTCGCCTATCTGGACCGGGTGATCGGCGGAAAAGGCATCCAAGCCGCCGAGGACTGGAGCGGCGATCGCGCCCAGCGATTTCTCATTCAGCATGGCGAGGGCGATCTGGTGGACGAGTTCCCCGATATCTTCCGCAAGCGCGCCCCGGCGGCGCCGCGCGTGAAGGATCGCCGGATCGCCGCCTCTCCGCAAGGCCGCCCCGCCGAGCCTTATCTGTTTCCGTTGATCCCGTAGGGCGGAAAAGCGCAGCGCATTCCGCCATCTTTCCTTGACGCGCCGGATGTTGGCGGAATGCGCTGCGCTTTTCCGCCATACGCAAAATGCTTCTTGAGGTCAAAAATGCCCAATCTTCTCGCCCCCAGCGGCGCCTATAAGCCTTTCAACTATCCCTGGGCCTATGAGGCCTGGATGACCCAGCAGCGGATCCACTGGCTGCCGGAGGAGGTGCCGCTGGCGGATGACGTCAAGGATTGGCGCAACAAGCTGAACGATGGCGAGCGCAACCTGTTGACTCAGATTTTCCGGTTCTTCACCCAGGCCGATGTCGAGGTGAACAACTGCTATATGAAGCATTATTCCCAGGTGTTTCAGCCGACCGAAATCAAGATGATGCTGTCCGCCTTCTCGAATATCGAGACGGTGCATATCGCCGCCTACAGCCACCTGCTCGATACCATCGGCATGCCGGAAACCGAATATTCGGCCTTCCTCCATTACAAGGAGATGAAGGATAAATACGATTACATGCAGGGCTTCAACGTCAGTTCGCGTGAGAACATCGCCCTGACGCTCGCGGTGTTCGGCGCCTTCACCGAGGGCTTGCAGCTTTTCGCGTCCTTCGCCGTTCTGATGAATTTCCCGCGCTTCAACAAGATGAAGGGCATGGGCCAACTCGTGTCCTGGAGCGTGCGCGACGAGACGCTGCACACGCTCTCGATCATCAAGCTGTTCCGCGCCTTCATCGACGAAAACCGCGACATCTGGACCACGGAACTCCAGCACGAAATTTATAAGGCGTGCGAGACCATCGTGACGCATGAAGACGCGTTCATCGACCTCGCTTTCGAGCAAGGCGGCATACAGGGCCTAACCGCCCAGGACATAAAAAACTACATCCGCTATATCGCAGACCGTCGCCTGTCGCAGCTCAGCCTGCAACCGATCTATCGCATCGCCGCAAACCCGCTCCCCTGGATGGACGCCATGCTGAACGGCGTCGAACACGCCAATTTCTTCGAAAGCCGCGCCACCGAATACTCCCGCGCCTCGACCGAGGGAACCTGGGAGGAGGCGTTCGGTTAGCTTCGGATCGGCCGCCGCCGCGCATCGGTCTTGTGAGCATGTTGTCGCGAGGTTAGGCCCTAGCCGCGCACGTCGAAATCCCATGTAGCCGTTCATAAACAATCTGGCTTGTATCTCCGATTTGGCTTAAACAGGCCATGGCTCGGCCATTTATTTTTAATTGGAGATGAAGTGGAAAATCTATCGCGCGACGATGTAGTGGCGGTCTACCATCTTCTTCTCGGACGTGAACCTGAGAACGATGAAGTAATCTCAAATAATCTTCAGCTGCCATCCATTCGTAATTTAATATCTAATTTCATGGGTTCGGATGAATATCTTCAAAGGCAAAGAGCGAATCCCTTTTATGTTTATAATTCGTCTATCGATATCCTAAAAATCATCAGATCCTATGAGAATCCTGCCCGGGTCGCAAAAGAAAATCATGTCGTAAACTTCATGGGCGTCGCCATGAATTTGAAATTCATGCCGTTCTTCGCCGGCCGAGAGGCCTGGGTGGAGGATGCGCCGATACCCGCGAACTGGCATGCCGACATGGCCGAGTTCGGGGCCGCGCTGCGCGCCGTCGATCTGGCGCGGGGTCAATTCAGGATGATCGAGCTTGGATGCGGATGGGGATGCTGGATGAATATCACCGGCGTCGCGGCGAAGAGTCGTGGTCTCGACATTCGCGTGATCGGCCTTGAGGGCGACCAGGGCCATATCGAGTTCGCGCGCGAGGCGTTGGCGACGAACGGCATCGCCCCCTCGGAATACCGGCTCCTGCGCGGCATCGCGGGCGCGAAACGAGGAAGCGCCCTGTTTCCGAAGCAGGATCGTCCGGGCGATAGCTGGGGCTCGGACCCGGTTTTCGACAACGCCTCCCCCGCGTGGGAGACGGCATGGTCTTCGGGAATGTATGACGAGCTCCCGGTCATACCCATGGATGAAGTGATTGGCGAGGAGGCCCGCATCGATCTGCTTCACATGGATATTCAGGGCGGCGAAGGCGACCTGATCCACGATAGCCTTGAAACGCTGAGTGCAAAAGTCGCCTACATGCTGGTGGGGACGCATTCCAGGGTTCTTGAAGGGGCGATCGTCAGCAATCTTCTTGCCGCCGGCTGGATATTGGAGGTCGAACGGCCCGCCGTCATCGTTCTGTCCGA
>CAJCJC010000325.1 GCA_903970575.1 Alphaproteobacteria bacterium | reverse complement strand
CAAGATGATCTCCGGCTCGCCTGGTACCCCGATCAAATCGAAGCGCCGCTCGACGGTCAGCTTCGCAACGGCCCGCATACCGATTTCCGGGGATTTACGATCCTCAGGCAGGATGACGCTCCGGGCGGCCTGCAGGTTCTCGACCCCAAGGGCGAATGGGTCGACGTCCGGCCCGTTCCGGGAACGCTGGTGATCAATGTGGGCGATCTGCTCGGCCGCTGGACCAACGACCGCTATGTCTCCACCCGCCACCGCGTCACCAACCGAAGCGGCAAGGAGCGATTCTCCATCGCGACCTTCTACGATCCCTCCTTCAAGGCAGTGGTCGACCCGCGCGAACTCGGCGCGTCCGAGGCGGAATCGCGATATGAGCCAGTGACGGCCGGAGAACACATCACCGGGCGGATCAACGCCTCTTTCGGGTATCGGAAGAAGGTGGCGTGATGGACCTGCGCCGCGCTGAATCGCCGATCAGGTTATGGAGCTGTATAATGTCGATGTCATCGAAATACGGGGATTCCACCGCCAACAGGTTCCAATCCAGGACGCGTGCCAAGCCCGCTCCGATTCACGCGGCGTTGACGTTGTTCTTAAAGGCTGGAGGACCGGATTGAACAAGGTCCAACTCACTAAGACCTTTCGCGCCGGCGGCATTAGCCTAAGCGAGGCGGCTAAACTCACCGGTCAGGTTCTGGATGGAATTGAATTGCGGGTCCATCTAGACCAGTTTCCGACGCTCGGACGCGCGCAAGCAGCACTCACCGAAATAGGAATCGCGGAAATACACGAATAGACGAAGGGTTTACCCCTATTCCCCCACCGGTACGCCCTCGCGGCGGTTATCCGCGCCGCCATGCAGGCCGTCTTTCATCAGCGCGATGGCGTCGAGGCCGCTGGTCTCGCTCATCACCACGACATGATGGCCCATGTTGGTGAGCGCGTCGGCGAACGCGGCGACCGGCGTATCCTCCTCCAGCTCCGTGTCGCGGCCGGTGTCGACGACATTGCCGTGATCCACGGCCGACTGGATATCGAGGCCCCAGTCGAGATGGGCGATGGTCGCCAGCGCGACATAATCGATGATCTTGGAGCCGCCGGGCGAGCCGATTACCAGCCGCAGATGCCGCCGTCCCTCGAAAACGACCAGCGGCGCCATGGATGACCGCGGACGCTTGCCGCCCTGCACCCGGTTGGCGGCGGGGGCGCCGTCGATGTCAGGGCGGAATGAGAAATCGGTCAGCTGATCGTTAAGGATAAATCCGCCAGCCATGATATGCGACCCGAACGGCATGTTGACCGTGGTGGTGAACGAAACCGCGTTGCCGGCCTCGTCGACGATCGACATATGGGACGTTCCGGCCTGCTCGCGGGTCGCGTCCGGCGCCGCGGCGGCGTGGCGACCGGGCGGGTTGCCGGGCGTAACGGCCGGTGTGGCCTGATCGCGACCGATCGTGCTGGACCGCATCAGCAGGTAATTGGGATCGATCAGGCCCTTGGCCGGCGTGTCGGTGAAGGCCGGATCGCCGATAAAAGCGTCGCGATCGGCGAAGGCGCGACGCGACGCCTCGATGAACAGATGATAGGTGCGGGCGCTTTGCGGTACGAGTTGCAGCGGATCGTAGCGTTGCAGCATGCCGAGAATCTCGATCACCCCGATCGCGCCGGCGCTGGGCGGCGGCGCCCCGCAAACTTGGTACCGGCGATAGGAACCGCAAACGGCGTCGCGCCGGATCGCCTGATAGTTCTTGAGGTCGTCGAGAGTCATGGCGCCGGGCGTGGGATGCCCGTCGACGCCCATGCCCTGGTTGACGGCCTTGACGATCGCCTCCGCCAGCGGGCCGGTATAGAACGCCGACGCGCCATGATCGGCGATGGCGTGCAAGGTCTTCGCCAGCTCGGGCGATTTCACGACATCGCCGACCTGAAGCGGCGATCCGTCAGGCTTATAATATTGCGCCCGCAGATCGGGGGATGAGGAGAGAAACGCCTTCGCGCTGTCGAGCCACCAATGCAAGCGGGGAGACACCGCGAAGCCGTTCTCGGCCAGCTTGATCGCGGGCTCGAACAATTTCGCCCAGGGCAGCTTGCCGTAATCGTGATGAACCGCCTCCAACAGACGCACGATCCCAGGCACGCCGATCGGCCGTCCGCCCACGGCCGCGTCCAGGAAGCGCAACGGCTGGCCTTCGGGCGTCATGAACAAATTGGGCGTATCGGCGGCCGGGGCCGTTTCCCGTCCGTCATAAACGATAATCTTGTCGGCGGCGTGATCGTAGAAGGTCAAAAAACCGCCACCGCCAAGGCCCGAAGATTGCGGTTCGACCAGATTCAGCACGAGCTGCGCGGCGATGGCGGCGTCGGCGGCGCCGCCGCCCCGTGCGATCATGTCCGCCCCGGCCTGACTGGCCAGCGGATTGGCGGCCACCACCATATAGCGGTGGGTAACGACCTCGTGCTTCTCGATGCGTTGCGATTCGCCCTCTGGGTCCGTCGCCGCGATGGATGGAACGGAAAGGGCGATGAAAGGCCCGAGCAGGGAGACCAGAATACGCAAAAGACGGGTGGGTTTCAGGTCTGGCATGCGCCAACCTTAACCCGACCCGCCTCGCTTGCAAAGACGAGACACCCCTATTTCCACTTTCGAAAACAGGGGTATCCCATGCCTTATGGTTTACTTGCCCCGGGCAGCGTCCTTCAGACCGCCGACGGCGTTCTGGAGCTTGCCGGCGCTTTTCTGAGCCTTGCCTTCGGCCTGCAGCTTGGCGTCGCCCGTGGCCTTGCCGACGGCGTCCTTCACGGCGCCCGCGGCCTGATTGCCCGCGCCTTTAACCCGATCTTTGTCCATTGAACTTCTCCGATTTGCGATGCGTCCAACGGGACGCCCTGCCAAACCAACCCGCCGGGACAAAGATTTGTTTCCCGCTTCGCGGCGCGACCGCCGTCGGTTCGATGGAGAAATCTAATTCGCGGGATGCCGAGCGTCCGGCTCGACTATGTCGAGGTCTTCCTCGCAAATTTCCTCGCCCACCCGCTCCTGTGGCTTCCACAGGAAGATGCGATGAAAGCTCCAGGGCTTGGTATACATCTCGGGATCGTCGATGGTCATGACGTAATCTAGCGTTTTGCCGTCGTTGATCTTCTTGACCCGCTCGATCACGTGCAGTTTGTCGCCGGCCGGCGTCCCCTGATAATCGAGCCAACGGTCGCCGCGCAGGCCGACGGTGTCGATCACGAGCGTATCGCCGTCCCAATGCCCGACCGCGTCTCCGTTGAACGTCGGAACCAGCTTCTTGGGGTGGTCCTGGTCCATGCGTACGATGGCCTCGTCATGATTGCCTTCATAGACGAAGGTGATCTGCCCGGGCGTCTGGATGATGTCGAACGGCGCGCCATTATGCGCTCCGAGGAAACCGCTCGGAGCGCAGGCATAGGCCGGCGTGTGGAGTGGATGCCCTTCCTTGTCGATTTCGCGCCGCGTCGCGAAGATGGCCTTACCCTTGTCCGTGAACGGCGGGTCGCCGCCCTCCAGCGGCCGGAATACGCGATTGCCTGGCTCATAGAATCCCGTGCCAAACCACGTGCCGGAAATATTATGCGGATCGGGAGATGGGGCCGCGGGAGGCGCGTCGGCGCTGGCCGCGAAGCTGAGGGCCGACACGGCCATGACGGCGATCGCCGTCAGCGTGAACAACGCCCCGCGCCCAGATGAACGGCCGGTCGTCTGACCCAGGCTCATTGAACAAATCCTCATCGCAGAGTTCCCGCTTACTGCGGCTTGTCTTGGTCGTCGGGCTTGGCGCCCTGCACGCCAAGATTGAGGACCTTGCCATCATCGAGCTTGACCGCCATCAGACTGCCCGCGTGGGAACCATCCTTCATCGGATGCAGCGTCACGACAACCTTATCGCCAGGCTTCAGAGAATCCCGTTTCCATCCCGACCGCAGCAGGTAGTTGGTTGGCCCGGATTCGAAGCCCCATTCCTCGGGCGTCCCGGCATCCATCGTTTCGATGGTGAGCCACACATGCGGATTGGTCCATTGCAGGTCCTTGACGACGCCCTCTTTTTCGACGGTCTGAGTCAGATCGAACATCGCGAAGGAATGATGGGCGCGCGCAACGGGCGACGCCAGAATCGCGCAGCCGACAAAAAGAGCCAATGATGATGGTAATTTCATGATCGCTTTCCAGATTAACGTTTATCCAAATTACCGCTTGCCCTGGAGGGTATCGCGCATCGGTGGGCCGAAGCTGCAAACGTCCTGCATCAGATGGGCCTCGGGATGCTTCGCGAAACTGATGTCGAACGAGACCGGCTTGGTGAAAACCTTCGGATCTTCCATCGTGACTTGATCGAGCAATGTTTTGCCGCCGTCCTTAAGGGAGAACCGCTCGGTCACGTGCAACTGATCGGAATGCGGAATTCCGGTCTTGTCGATGACCGTATTGTCCTTCAGCGAAATCGTGTCGACCGCCAGCGCGTCGCCATCCCACTTGCCGGTTGAACTGCCTTCATAAGTCAGGTCGATATCGTCCGGATGGGGTTTGTCGATATAGATCAGCCGCACCAGATGCATCTTCTCATGCACGAACGTGACTTGCGCCGGCGTTTGCAGGATTTGAAACGGATAGCGCGCCAGCATCAGCCTTGGGACGCCTGGCGGCAGGCATTTGTTATGTTCGATCGCCAAGCCTTTGCCCGACGCGATATCCGCGAGATTCTGCTTGTACGCCGCCGCGCCTTCAGGCGTGAAAGGCAACTTGGCGTGGTCTAGTTTAGCGACCTCGGTCCGGTCCTTGATCCACCAGATTCCGGAGATATCGGCGGCGTTCGCGCCTGTCGCCAGAACGAGCGCGAGAGCCGCGACAATGAGCGAAACAAGCGCGGACCGCGATCGTCGAAGAGAGACGGCTCTTTCCATGCTTTTCCTCAAGATAATGCCATGCTCCCGGCCAGCTATCGCGCCTGACTTCAGGAGGCGATGCGAACGCCAACATCGGGTCGCCTGCATAATTTGTCAAATATATTCTACTGGGCGGAACTCAGTTCCATAATTGGGCTTATCGAGCGGCTTTTAGCCTTCCGTCAGTCGTCGAGCGGCGCGATCCGGATCGTCGAGCACCATCGGCATATTATCGAACAGCATCAATGCGCCGCGCTCCGCGTCGAATTGGGGCCACGCCGGCAGACCCGGATGGTTAGGATTGCCGGTGCGCGCGAAGGCGACCCAGGCGTCGCTCATCTTGGCGGCGAGCGCCCGCGCCTCGATCGTTCCGCCGGTCATGGGGGCGCAACGGTCCGTGTTGTCGAACACGAAGGCCAGATCGCTGGCATGGAAAGAGCGCGGGCGGCCGTCTAGCACGGGCGTATTCCAGCCGAACCAGTACATATAGACAGGCGCGGCGCGCTGGGCGGCCTTGCGCTCCGCCTGCCGCACGGCGCCGGTCCGCGGAACCTGCGCATAGGCCAGGATTTCGACAGGCTTCGCCGCTGGAAACGCAGTCCTATAGGCTTCCAGGATAGGGCCTGCCTTTTCTCCATACAGGGGCTCCAGAATTTTCTGGGCGCCCTCGAATGAAATCGTCTCGAGACCGGGAGATTTCAGCGAATTCCCGATCTCGGTCTGGGTCGACCCGACTAGCATGGGAATGCCCGCCGATTGGGCGGGAGCGTCCGGCTCGAAAGGCTGGCGCGGCAAGTCCGGGGCGCCGACGACCGGGCTCCAGTTGATCCGGTCCGGCCAGTCCACGATCGCGCCGGGCGGCGGGGCCAGACTCGCCACCGCGTCGACGCCCGCCGCGACGAGGCGTTCCACCGTAATGTCTTTCAATTGCCCGGCCCGATCCATCGTCAGCCCGAGTTTCGCCAGCGTCGTCTCCGCCAGTTTTTGCTTGCCCTCGCGCGCGCCATGCCGAAGTTCGGACCCGCTCTGCACGATCGCTTTGTGAAACAGCCCCTTAGCCGCCGGCATCGCCATCAAGGTGCTGACTTTGCCGCCGCCGCCAGACTGGCCAAAGATCGTGACGTTGCCAGGATCGCCGCCGAACTGGGCGATATTATCGCGTACCCATTCCAGCGCCGCCGCGATGTCGAGCATCCCGACATTCCCCGAATGCTCATAGCCCGCGCCCGCCATGCCAAGATCGAGAAAGCCGAGAACGCCAACCCGATGGTTGAGGCTGACCACCACGACGTCGCCGCGCCGGCTGAGATTTTCGCCGTCGTAAGAGGGCAGTTCCTGCGACGATCCCGAGAAATACCCACCGCCGTGGAGCCAGACCATGACCGGGCGCGGCTTGCCGTCGAGACCGGGCGTCCAGACATTGACCCGCAGGCAATCTTCTCCCGGATAGCCGTCATCCCAGTCGAACAGAAACGCCTGAACGTCGTTGCGCCACGCCGTCCGCGCCGGCTGCGGGCAGGTTGGACCATAGGCGCGCGAATCCCGAACGCCCGTCCAGGATTGCGGTTTCCGGGACGGCATGAAGCGTCCCGCGCCGGCGGTCGAATCCCCGTAGGGAATGCCCTTGAACGTATAAACGCCACCGCGGATGAAGCCCCGCACCTTGCCGGACTCCGTCGCGACGACCGCGATCTCATCCCCCACCAGCAGCGCGCTGGCCACGGCCTTCGCTTCGGCCCCATAGGTTTTCGCGCCGGAAGCCGGGGCGACGGCGACCGACAAAGCGGCGGACAGGCCGGCGGCCTTTAAGAATACGCGACGATCGACGCCTGCCTTTTCGTCTTCCACTATCCCTCCCCGCGCGAGCGCGCGATTTCCGTGGAGTTCGGCGCCCGCTTAGTGAACCGCGTCGCGCGGAGCGACCTGGTCGTTGTCTTCCTCGCAGATTTCCTCGCCGATCTGTTCGGCGGGCCGCCACATGAAGACGCGGCGAATATCCCAGGGCCGCGTATACATCACCGGATCGATGATGGTCAGCGTATTTTCCAGCACCACCTTGCCAACATTGACCTTCTTGATCCGCTCGATGACGTGCAGCTGCGTGCTGCTTGGCGTCCCCAGATAATCGAGCCATTTCTCGCCATTGTATCCGATCGTATCGATGACCAGGGTGTCGCCCTCCCAGTGACCGATCGAATGCCCCATGAAGGTCGGCCGGAGGTTCTTGGGGTGCTCCTGATTCATATGGACGATCGTGAAGACATGGTTGCTTTCATAGACGAAAGTGATCTGCCCCGGCGTTTGAATGACCTGAAACGGCGCGCCCTCCTGCTCGCCGGGAAATCCCACGGGCGCGCATTCCCCGTGGCGGATAGGATGGCCCGAATCGTTCGCCTCGCGCCGTTTCGTGAAAATCGCCAGCCCCTCGGGCGTGAACGGCGGCTCGCCGCCGCCGATCGGCTTGAAGAACCGGTTGACCGGATCGTAGAAGCCGGAGCCGAACCAGATCCCTGAGATATCCTGAGGGTCGGAAGGCGGCGGCGGCAAAGGCGCTCCGGCCCGCGCGACGCCAATGACGGCAAGGCCAAG
>CAJCJC010000324.1 GCA_903970575.1 Alphaproteobacteria bacterium | reverse complement strand
AACTGCCTTCCGAGCCAAGGCTGAGCGGAAATAACCGGTCAACCGCCTCCGCCGCCTGCTGGATATCGGCGAGTACGCACCCCGCCTCAACAATCGCGCTGTAATCCAGAGGGTCAATCTCGCGGATGCGGTTCATCCGTTTTAGCGACAAGACGATCGCCCGCTCGCCCGGGTAAGACATTGAGGCTCCGACCAAACCGGTATTGCCCCCCTGCGGCACGATCTGGACTGCCTCCGCGTGCGCCGCCGCCGCCAGCGCCGCCACCTGCTCGGTCGATGACGGCAACGCCACGGCCAGCGCCCCTCCCCTGAACCGGCCTCGCCATTCATGCAGGTAAGGCGCCATTGCCTCCTGGTCATCGAGCCAGGCTTTCGGATCGACGGCGGCGCGCAGCGACGCCAGGAGCGGCGCACTCAATTAACCTCTCCCGCCGACGCGGCGCCCCGCGAAAGACGATCGTTGATCGCGACCCCAAGGCCCGTGCACGGAATCGGCATCACGGCAATGCTCGAATAACCCCCGGAATCGAGAATGCGCAACATGGCGAAAAGATTAGCCGCCGCCTCGGCTAGGTCCCCGGTTTCCGACAGGTTCAAAATGCGCGCCGCGCCCGATCCAAGCGGCGGCGGCCCGAACGCTAACAGGGCCTCGCCAGAACGCGGCGCATTCGCCATCAGCCTTAATGGCGTCGCGGGCGCATAGTGACGCTTCAATTGCCCAGGCGCGTTTGGCCGGTCGGGCTGTCCAGCGCCGGTTAATATCGGACCAATGACGCCGGCGATGTCCGCCTCGGTCACGGCGCCCGGACGCAAAAGCACGGGGCGTTCGCCAGTGAGGTCCAGGATTGTCGACTCAAGACCGAGCGCGGTCCGGCCGCCTGCAAGGATCATATCGACCGTATCCCCGAATTCCTCCGCCACGTGGATCGCCGCGGTCGCGCTAATCCGACCCGAGCGGTTGGCGCTGGGCGCGGCGACCGGGCGGTCGGCGGCGTCTAGAAGCGCGCGCGCGACCGGATGGGACGGCGCGCGGATCGCGATACTGTCCAGGCCGGCGCTCACGAGGTCCGCGACTGCCGATTCGGGGCGCTTGTTCAGCACCAGGGTCAGCGGGCCAGGCCAAAATAAAGCCGCCAGCTCCTCGGCGCGAGCGTCGATGACCGCGTGACGGTCAGCCTCGGCGAGGCCTGGGACATGCACGATCAGCGGATTGATCGCCGGACGACCCTTAACAGCGAAAATACGCGCGACCGACCTGCCCTGCGTGGCGTCCGCGCCCAGGCCATAGACGGTCTCGGTGGGAAAGGCGACGAGCCCGCCAGAACGGATCAGGTCGCCCGCGCGCTCAATCGCAAGCTGATCCACGGGCACGACCCCGATCGGGCGACGCGGCTCATTCATGCCGAGGGTTTCGCGTTGCGCCTCAAGACATCCTTTCCGTTCAAGCGGGAAGGATGCATGCTCCCATCGATCGTTGTTGGAGACTCGGGCATGAGCGGCAAGGTTCTGACCATGGCGCAGCAAAAGGGCGGCGCCGGCAAGACGACCCTGGTAGCCCAACTTGCCGTCGCCTTCATGTTGCGCGGCCAGCGCGTCGCGTTGGTCGATATAGATCCGCAACGCAGCCTGACGCGTTGGTTCGAAACAAGGGAAACAGCCGCAAGCGGCCAGTCGCTCTCCCTGATATCAGTGACCGGCTGGCGCGCGCAGGGCGTTGTGGAGAAATTAAGGACTAGCCATGACCTTGTCCTGATCGATTCCGCGCCCCACGCGGAGATCGAGGCGAAGATCGCCGTGCGCGCCGCGGATTTGGTCATCGTACCCATCCAACCGAGCCCGCTCGACCTTTGGGCGACAGAACCGACCCTGGCCCTGGCCCGCGCCGAGAAGCGTGCGGTGCTGATTGTCATCAACCGGGCGCAAACCCGCATGAAGCTGGGCGAGGCGATCGCGCTTCGCATTCGCGAACTGGACGCCGAGATCGCGCGGGCGACGCTTGGCAACCGAATCTCTTTCGCGGCGTCGATGCTTGAGGGGCTCGGCGTGGCCGAGACCGACCCGAGGAGCAAAGCGGCGGAAGAAATCGGGGCGCTGGCGGATGAGATCATGGCGCGGACAGGATCATGATTATGACGCCGCTCGCTTGATCGGCCGCGCCAAGACGCCTCCCGGCATCGGTTCGGGCACGCCGGTCGTGGTGGGGAGGCTAAGCGGCAGTCCCTTGAGGGACCTGACCGCCAAATAGCCAAAAGCCTCCGCCTCGAGCGCGTCGCCCCGCCAACCAACCGATTCGACCGGGGAGACGATGACATCCGGCAGGGCCTGGGCAAGGCCCGCCATCAGCGCCCGGTTGAGGCGACCGCCGCCGCACACCAAAAGACGCTTGGGCGTTCCGATCTGCGGAAGCGAATCGGCGACGGCGCGAACGGTGAAAGCGGCGAGCGTAGCGGCGCCATCCTGGGTCGAGAGCCCGCTGACCGCGGCAACGTCGAAGGTGTTGCGGTCGAGCGATTTTGGCGGAGGCTGATTGAAATACGGATGCTCGAGCAGCCGCGTCAGGATATCGGCGTCGGGGACGCCCGACAGGCTCAGCGTGCCGGCCGCGTCATACGGACGGCCGGTGCGTTGATAAACGAAATCGTCGATCATGGCGTTGCCGGGGCCGCAATCGAAAGCGATAACCGCGCCATCCGCGCCAAGCCAAGTCATATTGGCGACGCCACCGATGTTTAGCACGGCGACAGGCTTTTCGAGATCGGCGGCGCGGGCGGCGTGATAAAGCGGCACCAACGGCGCCCCCTGCCCGCCC
>CAJCJC010000323.1 GCA_903970575.1 Alphaproteobacteria bacterium | reverse complement strand
CGGCGGCGGCCTTGAAGTCGGCCGGCATCGTCCAGATTTCCGCCTTGGCCGCGGTCTTCACGCCCGCTTCCTCGCCGCTGCCCTTGGGAAACCAGGTCGGCAAATCGGTCGCGTAACCGTCGATCTTCTTGGCGTTCTCGGACACCACGGCCATGTCCGGCATGCCGGATTTAAGCTGATCGCCAATCGCCTTCATGGCGCCGCCCATGGCTTTTAAACTATCCTGGCGCGTCTTGATGATCTCGGCGGGCGTCGGGGCCGCGGCGACAAATCCGCCGGTAATCATGAGCATTGCGCCGGCGAGGAGGGCGCCGACGATACGTTGCCTGATTCGCATAAAGCTGGGCCTTTCAATTGGAATTGGTTGCGGCTCTTGACGCAGGCCAAGGATGGCACGATCCATCCCACTCTGCGGCAATCGCCGTTCACGAGTCACTGCTGCAAACTCGCCGAAACGCGTTCTGGACACAAGCTGAAATCGATGACCACGCCATCTTCGGTCTGCGTATATTGCGGTTCGTCCGCCAATGTCGCCCCAGCCTATCGCTCGGCCGCCGCCGCGCTGGGGCGAAAGCTGGGCGAGGCGGGCGTAACTGTCGTTTACGGCGGCGGCCGCGTGGGATTGATGGGGCTGGTCGCCGACGCGGCGCTCGCGGCCGGCGGTAAGGTGGTGGGCGTCATTCCGCGTCATATCGCGGAGATGGAAGTCGCGCACCGAACGTTGACCGAACTGATCGTCGTGGACAGCATGCATGTGCGCAAACGTCTGATGGCGGATCGGTCGGAGGCCTTTCTTATTTTGCCGGGCGGCCTTGGAACGCTGGACGAGGCGTTCGAGATACTGACCTGGAAACAACTGGGCCTGCATGACCGGCCGGTTGTCATCGTCAATCTTGACGGCTATTGGGACCCCCTTATCGCCTTGATCCGCCACGCTGCGCGGGAAGGATTCGTCAGGCCCGAGCACGCAAGGCTCTTTTTGGAGGTGAAGGCGATCGGTGAAATATTGCCAGCCCTCGCCCTGGCGGCGTCGAACCAAACGGCGACGAGCGCGGCGCCGGCATTGGATTGACCCTCGCGCCCGCCCGGGCTCGATTCATCCGATAAGCATGGTTATGGTGCGCGAAATCGTTGGAAAGCCGGCATAATCGATCCGGCTCCCAAGCAAATTGGAGGACAGGAAACGATGTCAAAGATCAAAGTGCTCAAGCCCGTCGTCGAGCTTGACGGCGACGAAATGACGCGCGTGATCTGGCAGTCGATCAAGGACAAGCTGATTCTGCCCTATCTCGACATCGATCTGCATTATTACGATCTGGGAATGGAGGAGCGCGATCGCACCGACGACCAGGTGACGATCGATTCGGCGAACGCGATCTTGAAATATGGCGTCGGCGTCAAATGCGCCACGATTACCCCGGACGAGGCGCGGGTCGCCGAATTCGGCCTCAAGAAGATGTGGAAATCGCCGAACGGCACGATCCGTAACATCCTGGGCGGAACGGTTTTCCGCGAACCGATCATCTGCCGAAACGTCCCGCGCTATGTTCCCGGCTGGACCCGGCCGATCGTTATCGGCCGCCACGCGTTCGGCGATCAGTACCGCGCGACGGATTTCCTGGTGCCGGGCAAGGGCGCGCTGACCATGACCTTCACGCCGGCCGACGGCGGCGCGCCGATTACCTATGACGTATATGACTTCAATGGCCCCGGCGTCGCGATGGGTATGTACAATCTCGACGAGTCTATCGAGGGCTTCGCGCATGCCTGCTTCAACTATGCGCTGCAGCGCAATTATCCGGTCTATCTGTCGACCAAGAACACGATCCTCAAGGCCTATGACGGCCGGTTCAAGGATATCTTCCAGGCCGTCTTCGAAACGGAATTCAAGCCCCGCTTTGACGCCGCGAACCTGACCTATGAGCACCGTCTGATCGACGACATGGTTGCCTCGTCACTGAAATGGGACGGCGGCTTCCTGTGGGCGTGCAAGAACTACGATGGCGACGTTCAGTCCGACACGGTGGCGCAAGGCTTCGGGTCGCTGGGGCTTATGACGTCCGTCCTCTTGACGCCGGACGGCAAGACGGTGGAGGCGGAGGCGGCGCATGGCACGGTCACGCGCCACTACCGGCTATGGCAGCAGGGCAAGGACACGTCGACCAACCCGATCGCTTCCATCTTCGCCTGGACTCAGGGCCTGCGCTATCGCGGTCTGTTCGACGAAACGCCCGAAATTGTCCGTTTCGCCGAAACGCTGGAGAAAGTTTGCGTCTCGACGGTCGAGGCCGGATTCATGACGAAGGACCTGTCGATCCTGATCGGGCCGGACCAGGCATGGCAGACCACCGGGCAATTTCTCGACACCCTGGCGCAACGCCTATCGAAAGCGCTGGGGTAGAGCCCCCCGCGACAACGAGACTGAGTGGAAATAAAGCGGCTGAAATAGTTGCGCCGCCTTACTTTTGTCGCATGATAATTTTATCCTGGGATGCCTCGATCCCAGGATGATTTCACGATGACGAGCGGCGAACAGCCATACGATTTGCGTGATCGTCGCGTTCCCCTGACCGGCGCGCCGGCGGCTGGTAGGCGCGCCGAGCGTGATCCGAGCAATAAGGCAGGCCTTCGGCGGACCCCCGACCGCAAAAGTGGAAATCGGCGTCGCGCGGATCGCCGATGGGCCATTTGCAGATCCGGTCGGTCAGGGTGAGGATGGTGGCGCCGGGCATATCTCCGATCTCCACCGGCGGCGTCGGCTCGATTTTCCGCGGCGCCGGCGTTGGCGCGACTCTGATCGGGGCGGAGGCGACGCGGGGCGCATGGGTCTGTTCCGCCCGAGGACGGCGCGGCGCGGCGCGGCGCACCACGCCGGCCGGACGGTTCTTGATCGGCGAAGGCCGGCCCATCAAACCCAGACGATGCGCTTTTCCGATCACGGCGTTTCGCGTAATTCCGCCAAGCTGCGCGGCGATTTGGCTGGCGCTCAACCCATCGTGCCATAGTGATCGAAGCTGCTCGATCCGCTCGCTGCTCCACTCCATGTCTTCCTCCGACGATTTGGCGTAAAAAACTACTACTGATCGTATGCCTGCTAGATGTAGTAGGCAAGAACAAAAACCCCTCATGATATGGGAGCGTTCGAAATTGCGCAGGGTTAGCCCCAAATCATCGTTCAATCCCATGAGCCGACGATGCACAGTGACGCCGCCATCCACCGAGACGATGCCCGACCTGAGCGATTGCTGAGAATTTGGCACGTGACTGACGCGCGCTCGGATGAAACTTTGATGGCGGCCATCGCGACGGGCGATAAAATCGCGTTTTCGCGGTTGGTCGAACGGCATCTGTCGCGGACGGTTGGCTTGGCGACGCGCTTAATGGGCGCGCGGTCGGATGGAGAAGAAATCGCGCAGGAAGCCTTCGCGCGGGTTTGGTCGCACGCGGCGCGGTGGCGGCCGATCGGCGGGGGCGGAAACGCGCGGTTTACGACGTGGCTTTATCGCATCGTCGTGAACCTGGCGATCGACCGCAAGCGTCGCCCATCCTTGGCGTCGATGGACGATGTGGAAGAGCCTGTGGACGAAGCCGATGACGGCTTTGTCCGGATTCATCGTCGGCAGGTCACCGATGCCGTCACGGCGGCGATGATGCGATTGCCGGAACGACAGCGCGTGGCCTTATCGCTCTGCTTCTTTGAGGGGATGAGCAACATCGAGGCGGCAAAGGTGATGTCTCTCAGCGTGGGCGCCATCGAGTCGCTTCTCGTACGGGCGCGCCGGACGCTGAGGGACGAATTGGCTGGTGTTTATGACGAACTTTGAGTAGTTTTAGGAAGTTTTTTGCAAGGATTTCAGGTAGTGTCGAAGGTTAAATGCTGATGTCGGAGGGTAAGGTGAAACTCGGTCGGTTTACGGCGATACTGGATGCGTATGGAGCCGAGCCGGAGCATTGGCCGGAGCGGGAACGCGCCCACGCGCTTGTTCTATCGCGCTCGTCCGTGGCCGCCGCCCGGGCGTTGGCCCAGGCGCGCGCCTTGGACGCGGCTCTACGCGACGTTCCGGCGTTCGAAATCGACATGCACCCGGCGCGTTTCGCTCAGCTTCATGGCAAGATCATGGCCGGCGTCCATAGTTTTCCGAAGAGCTGGATGGGACGCATTTTCGGAATCGATCTTGCGCCGGCTCAGCTTTGGCCCTCGCTGGCGGGGTTGGCTGTCGCCGCGATGCTCGGCGTCGCGGTGGGCATGAGCGGATTGATGCAGCTCGATACGAATACTGATTCCGATGATCTCGTCGTCTCGTCGATCGACATTCCGGTGACGGCGCAGTGATTTCACCGCGTAGATCGGAAGAGCACACGT
>CAJCJC010000322.1 GCA_903970575.1 Alphaproteobacteria bacterium | reverse complement strand
TGATGCGTGACCGCGCCCAGGAGCGCTACCGCCATAAGCCCGTGCAAGATCAGCAATGCGGTGATCATAACGCCTCCCTGGATTGGCCCGCATCGCGCCCATTGCGCCCGCACGATTTTCAGGAGATCGATCCTATACGGTCCGCCCGGCCGCGTGAAGGATATCCAATCGCTTCGAAAGCCTTGGCTCAGCCCTCGACCGCGCCTCGGGGCCGGGTCAAGTGGGCGGGAAGGGCATCGAGCCCCTCATCGTCGCCATCCGCGGCATGATCATGGTCATAGCTGCGCGGCTGGTGCTTGCGCGCGATATACGGCGCCAAGTCCTGAAGTTCGAGAAAATGGTCGGCTTGCCTGCGCAGCTCGTCCGCGACCATGGGTGGTTGGGAACGCACGGTCGAAACAACGGTCACGCGCACGCCTTTCCGCTGCACGGCCTCGACCAACCGCCGAAAATCGCCATCGCCGGAGAACAACAGGATGTGATTCACGTGCTCGGCCATTTCCATGACGTCGATCGCGAGCTCGATATCCATGTTGCCCTTGATCTTACGGCGACCCGAGGCGTCCGTGAACTCCTTGGTCGGCTTCGTCACCATCGTATAGCCGTTATAATCCAGCCAATCGACAAGCGGGCGGATGGGTGAATATTCCTGGTCCTCGATCAGGGCCGTGTAATAAAAGGCGCGTACAAGTCGTCCTTTGGACGCCCCCCATTTCAGCAGCAACTTGTAGTCGATTTCGAATCCGAGGGAGCGCGCGGCGCCATAAAGATTGGCTCCGTCGATAAAAATCGCAGACCGTTCTTCCTTATAAAATACGATATCGATACCGTCCCGGCCCTGGTTATCGGCGTCGGGATCGATATGACGGGAATTATTTTCACTTAACATTCTGTGCCTCGATGCGCGGATAACGACCCGCATAAATTCATGGTTTGGAAAATTCTGAACACCGGTAAATCGCTGATCCGTGATGTAATGTCGTTCAATCTGTTGGCAACCCTTGCGCCGGACGGCGCCACGATTTAAATCTACTGAATAACGATCATCCCGAGGAACCAGATAATGGCGCGCGTTACTGCCGAAGATTGCGTTCGGAAAATTCCCAACCGTTTCGAACTCGTCATGATGGCGTCTCAGCGCGCTCGTGAGATCGGCGGCGGCATGACGTTGACGATCGACCGGGACAATGACAAGAACCCCGTTGTCGCATTGCGGGAGATTGCCGACGAAACGGTGGTCCTCGACGCGCTGAAGGAATCGTTGGTGCGCGGCCACCAAAAGGTCATCGCTTCGGACGAGCACGAGGATGAGATCATCGATCTCATGGAAGGCGAGCAAGGTTGGGTGCGCCCTGAAGGCGAACTTCAGACACTGGTCGACGAGGGCATGATCGATGTCGGTGACGAGGGCGATTTGTTGATGGGCGATGACGCCAATATCGACGACGCGCTTGACGACGATGAAGAATCTATTCCTGGGCATGGCATGGAGCCCGCGGACGATTTCGTCACCGAAGACGAATAAGCCCGATCCGAAATGTCCGGCGCCATGCCGTAGGCTTCGGGCCGGATGGAGCGCTACACGGTGATCATTGCGGACTAGATAGATGAGCGCGGCGCCCCAGCTGTCTAAGCGTCCCATGATCCGCCAGTATGAGCTGGTTGAGCGGGTAAAGGCGTATGATTCCAACGCCGACGAAGATGCCCTAAACAGGGCCTATGTATATTCTTTGAAGATGCACGGCAGCCAGATGCGGGCGTCCGGCGATTCTTATTTTTCCCATCCGCTTGAAGTCGCCGGAATTTTGACCGGCATGAAGCTCGACAGCGCCAGCATTGTCACCGCGCTGTTGCATGACACGATCGAAGATACCGCGGCGACATTGCAGGATGTCGAGAAGCTATTCGGAGCCGAAATAGCGCGCCTGGTGGACGGCGTCACCAAGCTCTCGCGCATCGAATTGCAGAATGCGGAGACGGGGGAACCCAACGACCAAACCAAGCAGGCGGAGAATTTTCGCAAGCTGCTCCTGGCCATGTCGGAGGATATCCGCGTCCTGTTGGTCAAGCTGGCCGATCGCCTGCACAACATGCGAACGCTGCATTATATTGGCGATAGCGCGAAACGGCGGCGGATCGCCCGCGAGACCCTTGATATCTATGCGCCCCTCGCCGAGCGCATCGGCATCCACGCCATCAAGGACGAGCTTGAAGATCTCGCTTTCGCCGAGCTCAACGCCGAGGCGCGCAACGGAATTCTCACCCGTCTGTCCTTCCTGCGGCAGGAGGGGGGCGATCTGGCCGAACGGATCGTCACGGCGCTGAAGCGCGATCTTGCGGGCGAGAACGTCGCCGCCGCTGTGTCTGGCCGGGAAAAGGCGCCCTATTCGATCTGGCGCAAGATGCAGGTCAAGAATATCGCGTTCGAGCAGCTTTCCGACATCATGGCGTTCCGCGTCGTGGTCGACACCATTGCCGAATGTTACCAGGTTCTGGGCATCATCCACGGCAAATATCCGACCGTGCCCGGCCGGTTCAAGGATTACATCTCGACGCCTAAACCCAACGGCTATCGCAGCCTCCACACCGCGGCCATCGGCCCGGAACGGCAGCGTATCGAAATCCAGATTCGCACCCGCGAGATGCATGAAGAGGCTGAACTCGGCGTCGCGGCGCACTGGGCTTATAAATCCCGTGAGCGGGCGGACGGCAAACAGTACCGCTGGCTCAGGGAATTGCTGGAGATCGTCGATCAGGCCCAGAAGCCCGAGGAGTTCCTCGAACACACGAAGCTCGAGTTGTTCCAAGACCAAGTGTTCTGCTTCACGCCCAAGGGCGACCTGATAGCCTTGCCGCGTGGCGCGACACCGGTAGATTTCGCCTATGCGGTTCATTCCGAAGTGGGCGACCATTGCGTTGGCGCGAAGGTGAACGGGCGGATAGTGCCGCTCAACAGCGAACTCGCCAATGGCGACCAGGTCGACATCATTCGCTCGAAGAGCCAGACGCCGTCGCCCGCGTGGGAGCGATTCGTGGTCACGGGCAAGGCGCGGGCGCGAATACGGCGGTATGTCCGTAACCAGCAACGCGACGAATACGTCATCCTCGGAAAGGCGATGCTGCAAAAGGCGTTCAGACAGGAGGGCGCGGAGTTCACGGAGAAGGCGTTGCTCCCGGTTCTGAAGACGTTCAAGGCTGAGACCGCGGACGACATCTATGCCGAAATCGGGGCCGGCAACCGGACGACCCGGGAAGTATTCACCGCCGTCTTCCCCTCGCGCAAAACCGAGCCTCTGGAGGGTGACGCGGCGTCGGAAACAAAAATTCTGCCGTTTCCGACCAAACCCCGCCCCAAGGGCAAGGAACGTCCGCTGCCCATCCAGGGGCTGATACCGGGGTTGGCTGTCCATTTCGCGCGCTGTTGCCATCCGTTGCCGGGCGATAGGATCGCTGGCATCGTGACGACCGGGAAGGGGGTTACGGTCCACACGATGGATTGCGAAACGCTGGAAAGCTTTTCCGAAACGCCCGAGCGATGGCTGGATATCTCCTGGGGCGAGGACGCCGAGGCGCGCGAGCATGTCGGTCGCCTGTCGGTTACGATCTCCAACGAGCCGCTCAGCCTGGGTACGGTATCCACCGTGATCGGACGCCATGGCGGCAACATCATCAACTTGAAGATCACCAGCCGTTCGGCGGATTTTTGGGACCTGCTGGTCGATATCGAGGTCACCGACGTTAATCACCTGACCAATATCATCGCGGCTCTGCGAGCGACGCCGGTGATCAATCAGGTTGACCGCGCGCGCAGTCATTAGCGCGGTCACATGACGCCGACACCTGCCATTGCGCGCTCCGGCGTTCCACGATTGGGATTCAACCTCGATCACGTCGCGACGCTTAGAAACGCCCGAGGTGGGACGCATCCCGATCCCGTGCGGGCCGCGATCATGGCCGCCGCCGCCGGCGCCGACGGCATCACCGCCCATCTGCGCGAGGATCGCCGCCATATCGGCGACGATGACCTTCCCCGGATCATGGCCGCGACATCGTTGCCGCTCAATCTTGAGATGGCTGCCACCGACGAGATGGCCTCCATCGCCATAAGGCTGGCGCCCCACGCCGTCTGCATCGTGCCTGAACGCAGGGCCGAGCGGACCACGGAAGGCGGGCTGGATGTCGTGCGCGACATCCAGTGGCTGCCGCGTATTATCGGTCCGTTGTTGGATGCCGGAATCCGGGTGTCCCTCTTCATCGGCCCCGACCCACGCCAGATCGAGGCTGCGGTCAGCGTGGGGGCTCAGGTGGTCGAGTTGCACACCGGCGCCTATGCGGATGCCGGGCGCGATGTGGAGGCCGAGTTGAGGCGGCTGACGGATGGCGCCGCGCAGGCGGCTGGTCTTGGGCTGGAAGTCCACGCAGGGCACGGGCTAACCTTTGACAACGTTGCACCCGTGGCGGCGCTCCCGCAGATCGCGGAGCTCAATATAGGGCATTTCCTGGTCGGCGAGGCGATCTTCGTTGGACTGGAGTGCGCGATTGGGAAGATGCGACGGTTGATCGCCGAGGCGCGCCAAGCGGCGGTATCTTCTTGAAGACGGCCTAGGCATGATCCTCGGCATTGGAACCGACCTGATTGATATCGACCGAATCGCCCGAACGTTGGACCGTTTCGGCGACCGCTTTCTGGACCGTTGCTTTACGGAGACGGAGCGCGCCAAGGCCGCGCGTCGACCTCTGATCGCGGCCGCTTCCTACGCCAAACGTTTTGCGGCGAAGGAGGCATGTGCTAAAGCGCTCGGCACCGGGTTCAGAGCCGGCGTATTCTGGCGCGACCTCGGGGTGGTGAATTTGCCGAGCGGCCGGCCGACGCTGGTTCTATCCGGCGGCGCGTTGCGGCGGCTGGAGCGGATGACGCCGACCGGCATGACAGCCAGGATAGATTTGACCATGACCGACGAGCCGCCGCTCGCACAGGCCATGGTCATCATTTCGGCTGTTCCCACTCAATGATCTTGCCGATGGCCGGCGCCGCGACGATTCCAAAGGATGTGAGATGAGCAAGACGATCACCGCGGCGCAGCGACAACCCGAAAGCATCGGCGAGGTGGTGCGAACGATCATCTATGCTTTGCTGATCGCGCTCGTCGTCCGGACGCTTGCGTTCGAGCCGTTCAACATTCCCTCCGGCTCCGACACGCCGACATTGTTGACCGGCGATTACGTGTTCGTGTCGAAGTTTTCCTATGGCTACAGCCGGTATTCGCTGCCCTGGTCGCCCGATTTCCTGCATGGGCGCATTCTTGGCCAGTTGCCGAAACGGGGCGATATGGCGGTGTTCATCAACCCGC